>UQWH01000005.1 GCA_900544705.1 uncultured Eubacteriales bacterium
ATACCGGCGTATGGCAAGGACGATAACGCCGCGAAAGGCGTGCCGGTGTGTCCTGCTGGCATATGTGCCCTTGGCAAGCGACGCTATCATCATATCATAAAATTTCGCAAAAAAACAGAAGGAGCAGGGTTTTTCCTGTTCCTTCTTAGCGTTCTGCCAGATACCGTTCCGCGGCCATCGCAGCGACGGCACCGTCGGCAACGGCCGTCACGATCTGCCGCACCGGCTTTTTCCGGACATCCCCCGCGGCAAAAACACCCGGAAGCGACGTGCGCGTCGACTCGTCTGCGAGAAGATAGCCGTCCTCGTCCGTTTCCACCATCCCGGCAAAGAGCGTGGTTTCCGGCGCGCGCCCGATCGCCACGAAGATGCCGTCCAGGGGCAGAGTTTCTACTTTTCCATCCGCTGTATTCTCCAGCCGCACTCCTTCCAGAAACTCCCCGGCGATCAGCTCCCGCGCCTCACAATTCCAGTGAATGTGCAGATTATCCAGCCTGCAAAGCGCCTCTTTCCCGACAGCCGAGGCACGGAGTGTACCGCGGCGGTGGATCAGATGCACCTCACTGCACAGCTTGGAGAGGTACAGCACGTTGGAAACCGCCGTATTCCCCCCGCCCACGACCGCGACCCGCCGTCCGCGGAAAAATGCACCGTCGCAGGCAGCGCAGTAGCTGATGCCCCTGCCGGTCAGTTCTTCCTCCCCTGCAAGTCCCAGACGGCGCGGCGAGGCGCCCGTCGCCAAGATCGCCGTGCGCGCGCTGACATTTCCGGCGCTCTTAAGTTCGTCCGTCAGCGAAACCTCCGCTGCGTACAGCCGCAGGAATTCCGCACCTGTCTCCTCCGCCTGCCGCCGCATCAGCGCGGCAAGCGCCTGCCCGTCCATTCCGGGCGCGCCGGGGTAGTTTTCCACACGCGGCGTGAGCGCGACCTGTCCGCCCGCAAGGCCCTCCAGAACGACGCAGGATAACCCCGCCCGTGCGCCGTAGAGCGCCGCCGTGCAGCCGGCCGGCCCCCCGCCGAGAATCATCACGTCATACACAAAAAACCACCTCTTTCGGTAGCGTTCCCGAAAGAGGCGGTTTTATGAATTTCTCAATTGGCGGTATCCATTCGCTGGGAAACCTTGCACAGGACGACAAATCTGGCGTTGTCGAATTCGTAAGCACAGGTGGAAAGCGTGACGATGCGGTCGGCCGCAGTGAGCTGCACGTCGGCGTTAAAAGCGGACTGCGAAATCGCGTTGTTCAGGAAATTGAGATAGGCAGTTTCACTGGAGAAAGAAATTGTGTAGACATCGGAATCGTGCGTGGTCGTATAGGCGGCAAAAACCTCCAGCTCATAGACGCCGTATTCCGTTTCAAAATACATCACCGGGTGCTCTGCGTAGTAATCCGCGCTCTTGTACTTTTGCAGCGTGCCGAACATGATGCCGGAGAACATATTATGTCCATAGATCAGCGTGTTGTCATTGGCAAAACCCTTGTCGCAGCGATAATCCGCGAAAAGGCAGCCGTTGTAGTTATAAGAGCCGTCCATCAGCCGGTGGAGATAATAATCGTTGTCCGAAGCCTGCATGACGGGATAGTTGATGGGCGTATCCGGGCTGTAGAGCCAGCCGACAAAATCGGGATATTCCGCAGCGATCTTCTTCGCATCCACCTGCGGCTTGTAGCCGGTGTCATCCGATGGCTCCGTTTGTTCCTCCTTGCCGCCGGAGGGCTGCGGCTTGCTCGGCGTCGTCGGCGCAAAGCTGCTCATAATATCATCATACATATGATCCGCCTTGCTTTTTTCCGCGTAATACGACCAGATGCGGTAGCCGCTGTAGAGAAAAACGCAAAGGAAAATCGCAAGCAAAACCCAGATCAGAATCCGGAACGCTTTGGATGAGAAAAAGGATTTCTTCATTACAGTACCTCCCAAGGAATTGCAGACGAGGCGCCCTGCGGCGCAGTGCTATATTGCTATCATAACAGATTCGGAAAAAACTTTCAAGTGTTTTGTCGCCGCAGCGGAACGGGGCATTGCGTTTTTCCGCCCGGCCTGATATAATAGGGAAAAAGACTCGGAAAGAGGCGATCCAATTGAGTCGTTCCCTGAAAAAAGGCGGCAAGGAATTGCTGTCGGTCGTGCTGCTCTTTGCACTGTTCTTCCTGCGTTTCACATACTACGGCTTGAAATACTATCCGCAGTTGGACGATTACCTGCACTACAGCGTCTACACCACGGAGAAGATCACCGCAGATTTTTTGACCACGCGGCCTCTGGCAAGTATTCTGGACGTGTACCTCTGGGGAAATTTCTGGGGCAACATGATCGTTGCGATTCTGATTCTCTCCATTCTCTACACCGTCGCGATCTATCTGCTGATGTGCGTGTTCCGCCAGTATTTCTCCTGCGGCTGGATGTTCCTGCTCATCGCGGCGCTGCTGCCCATGGGCTTTGAGGGCCTTTACTGGATCTCGGCCTCCTCGCGCATCATCGTCGGACTGTTTTTCGCGAGCGTCGCGGCATTCCTGCTGCAATGCTTCTACGAGAGCAAAAAGTGGTACTGCGCCGTTCCCTTTGTGCTGATGCAGTTAATTTCCTTCTTCTTCTACGAACAGGTTCTGCTGCTCTCCGTCGCGCTTTCACTGGTGCAGTCCGTGCTCAATTTTAAAAAGCTGCGCTGGTACACGCTGACTGGCCTTGCCTCCCTGCTGAATATGGCGATCTACTTCATTGTGATCTCCTTCCTCGGCAGCACGGCGCGCGCGCAGTTGGCCAACCCGTTTACCGCTGCTTATTGGACGGAAAAGCTCCCCTCTCTGTTCCGCCAGTTTTATGAGTGCTTTGTCGGTGCGAACTTCTTCACCCTCGGCAAGGGCTTCCTGCGCGGGATGCAAATCACCTTCCGCGACGGCGCATGGCTGTATCTAATTGGAATATTCGCGCTCTGCGCGCTGCTTTTCTTCCTGCAATACCGCAGCGGCGAGGGAAAATTCGCCCGCCGCAACCCGGAAACCAGCCTTCAGAAGTACAAGCCGCTGGTTGGCCTGATTCTGCTGCTTGCACCGCTTGCCGTGTTCTTCGCGGTGTCCTACAACTGGTTCTCGCTGCGCAATGCGGTTCCCTCCTTCATCGGACTTGCGCTGCTTGGCGAGTGGCTGTTGGAAACCTTCTTTCAGGATTTCCGGCACAAAAAGGGCATTACGGCCGCTATCGTTACACTGTTTGCCTTTGTCTGCTGCTTCGCATCGGTTTCCGAGCTGCATGACTACCACATCACGAACCGCAACGACAGAAAGATCGTCCAGGATCTGAGCGCGGCGCTGCAAGCCGAGCCGGAGGGTGAGAACGTCGGTGTCCTGCATCTGGAAGCAAGCTATCTTGAGAGCTGGAACTATGAATTCCATGAGCACTTCACCGGCTGCGGCAGCAGTGCATGGGCGCTCAGCAATGCGATCGAATCCATCACCGGCAGCAAGCTCCCCTGCACGGTCACACCGCTGGCGGTGCATCCTCCCTACTACACGCCAGAGAACCGCGACGCAAAGGACTTGGAGAGCTTCGACAAGCTGTACCTTTATGAAATCAAGACCGGCGCGGTGACGCCCGTCACCTATAAGGTCAACGAGAACGGCGAATATGAAGTCTATTTTGAGGACGGCCGCCTCGTGTTCACGATCTGGAACGGCCCGGACGGCTGCGGCTACGTCAGATGGTAAAATAAGTAACTGCCCTGTGAAGAAATTCACAGGGCAGTTTTTTATGGCTTCATAGCGCTACGGCCGGGAAGGGCTTTGCGATGACCATCGCAAAGGCCAGCGCAATACAGAGCACCGCGAGCACAAAAAGCAGACCGGAAAGCCACCAGACACAGCCCTCAAAGCGCTGCACAAAGGCACGCTTCGGCTTCTGCGGGTCATAATAGATTTCCACAAAGCTGCCGACCGGATAGAGCTGCATCAGGGGCGATTCCACACTGCGCACCGGACCATGCGTGATCTTGACGCGCAGCTTCGGAGGCAGCGTCTCCTTGGATTTCAGATTGGTCTGTACCGTCGTTTCCGTCTGCTCCGGCGTGGTGATCTCCCTGACCGACGCGCCGCGGAAGCGTGGGCCGGCAATGCGATAGGCCGTTCCATCCACATAGTATTCTACCATGGGAACATGAATCCCGCCGTAGTTGAGGGCGGCGGCACGGAGCACGGTCCCCTGCGTGTGTGCCGTGCAGCGCTTCCACTTTTTCCGCTTTCCCGGTCCGGTCAGCCATCCTGCCAGGCCAAGTGCCGCTGCAAAGCAGAGGCAGAACAAGCACCAAAAAACATTCCAGAACATAATCTCTCCTTACCGCTTCCTGCGGCGGGCGCGCAGCGCCAGAATGACAAAGACGAGCAGAAGCATCGCGGCGGCAATAAAAACCGCGACATAGGCCGGGCGCACCTGCATGGCATCCGCCGTGACACGGGCGACCTTTGCGCTCTCCTGATTCTCGATGCGGTGGCCGCGGACGAGCAGGCGGTGCGAATTGACGCCATAAGGCGTACAGGTGACGAGCGTGCAGAGATCTTCACCGGTCTGGATTGCCAGCGCGCTCACCTGATGCGGCTCGACGATCAGAATCTGATCGACCTCATAGGTCAGCGTCTGGTCGAGCGTCCGCAGAATGAAAATATCCCCGGCGGCCAGGCGGTCCAGATCGGTGAACAGCTTTGCGCTTGGCAGGCCGCGATGGCCGGAAAGGACACAATGCGTGTTTTCTCCACCGACCGGAAGTGAACTTCCCTCGATATGACCGACGGAGTGCTGGAGTACGTCGCTGTCCGTGCCGTGGCAGATGGGCAGCGAGCAGTCGATGCTCGGAATTTCGATGTAGCCCATGACGCCGTCGCCGGAGACATTGAGCTGTCCTTTGTAATCCTCCAGCATGTCTTCCGGCAGGTTCGGTCCCGCGCCGCTGTGATACAGGCGGTCGTTGAATTCTCTTGCGGATTGCAGGAGCTTTTCATTCTGCTCCGTATTCAGATTTGCAACGGCCTCTGCATATTCCGTAATGGCCCGCGACTGGTGCAGAGAATTCCAGTAATCGCTGACGCTGGGGTACAGCAGCAGCGACACGCCCGCCACAAGCACCAGGATCAGCAGAATCGTGGAAACACGTTTCTTCATGGGTACTCCTTACTGAAAGCCCACCGGAGAAGGCAGAGCCTCCTCCGGCAGTGCGGTGATTTGCTGGATCAGTTTTCGGCCTTCTTGAACTTCTTGACAAGCAGGACGACAACCGCGCCGAGCAGCAGCGCAGCGCCCGCGATGTAGAAAATCTGGGTGCCGATGCCGCCGGTGCCGGGCAGCAGAGAGCCGGTGTGGTTCTCGACATTGGTGGTAACGGTCAGGGAGTCGACATTTGCATCAGAACCATTGATCTCAACTTTAACCGGTTCGGCCAACAGGTTGTAGCCGGCAGGGGCTTCCGTTTCGATCAGATAATAGGTGCCGTTCTTCAGGCCTCTGACCTCAGCCTCACCGTTCACGGTCGTAACAAACACATCGGCGTCTTTCCGTGTGTCGACCCATGTAACTGCATTATTGATAGAATCGTACTTGTAGTATTTGACGCCCTCTTTTTCGCCTTCCATAACTTTCTTGCTAAGGACAAACTTCGCGTTTTGCAGTCTATTATTCGTGTCTTCAAGTGCGTCATGGTACTTGACAATCTTGATCTTTGCAGAGTAGACCGTTTCCTTGTCGGTGAGTTCGCCGTGGTTCTTGCTGTTGGTCGGATCGTTGGAATAAACCAGCTTTGCATCGTTTTCCGAGATCTTTGCAATGGCTTTCTCGTTGACGGTAGCAGTATATTTGACAACAATAGGCTGAGTGACCTTGTCCTGAATATCCATGACCTTGATCGTCAGCAGGAAGTCAACGCCGCTTTCAGTATAGCTGAGCTCGTACTTGTCAGAGGCCAGCGGTGCGCCGTCAACTTCAACTGTGACATCCTTGTTGAAGGTCAGACCTTCGGACATTTTATCGGTAATGGAATAGATATACTTGGTAAAGCCGGTGGTGTCGGGCACCTTGCCGGTGATGGTGTAGTTGACGACTTCGCCGACCTCCACGCTTTCCTTATCATCCGCCTTGTCAAACGGGACGTCGTTCTTATCGTGAATGGTAACGCTGGGGTTCGTCGTGGTCAGGTTGGCCAGAGCTTCATTTGCGCCGACAACCAGATAGTAGCCGAGGTCGAGTCCGCTCGCAGTCGCCTTGCCGTCTGCGGCATTCAGGTCAATGCCGCTCTTACCGGTGATATTAGTACGCAGCAGGTTGCTGAATTTCGCCGCGCTGAAATTGTCGTTCTTCGTGACAATGCTGACATCACCGGTAGCTGCGGGAGTAAGCGTTACGCCATCATAAGTAGCGACGACATCATACCACGGGGACTTCGGATTGAGCGCAATCGTGTAGGAGTATGCGTTCTTGTCCGTGCTGTACACGACATCGAAGATCTTGTAGGCGGTGTATGTCACACCGTTACGGGGGTTGTCAACGGTGATGCTGCCGGTTCCTGCCGCAAATGCCGTTACGCAAAGTGCAAGCATGAGAACCAGAGCCACCATGACGCAAGTGAGTTTTTTCATGGTTTTCATTTCTTCCTTTCATTTATTTTTTGAAGATGGGGAAAAGCGATTGGAATCAGGTACGTTTTTCTTTTTGTATAACCGTATGTAAAGGCAGCAGGCAAAAAGCGCCAGCAGTCCGATTCCCAGAAGCAGGAAGCAATCCGCGCCGGAGCCGCCGGAATCCGGAAGCTCGTAGTGCGTTGTGTTGATATAATCCGCGCGCGCACTTTGATTGCTTGCGATTTGCCCGGAAACAACATATCCGGACGCGCCGTTGACGGTCGTGGTATACGCCGACGCAAGGAAGCCGTAGGGTGAAAGAACGGATTCCACCTGCGCAGCCGTGATAAAGTAGCGGTTATGGCCGTCCATTTTATAGATCGTGGAAACGGAGCCGGCCTCCGTCCACGAGTCATCCAGATAGACCATGAAATGAACAGTCTTGGAATGGCTTGTCCTACCGTCCTGCGACGTCGGAGTAAAGAGCGTCGGCTGGGTTACATTCTGCACCGTCAGTGTCACGGAGCCGCCCGCCGAAGTCTGCGTAAAGGCCGCCGTCTGCCAGCCGGAGCCGACGCACTGCCATTGCAGTCCATCCGGAAGCGGCTGCACCCGCATCTGCGCGGACGCACCGGCGCGCACCGTGACGGGCGCGGGCAGCGTTTGTTGGCTCAGCCCCTGCGGGTCATAGACGCGCACCGTATAAAACTCACTACCGGAGGTCGGAAGCTCCTTCAACTGCTTCCCGCTAAACAGCGTGGTGTTTGCCGGAATGTAATAGAGATTATAGCCCGCATGGGCATTCGCCTTCAAAGCATGTCTGGCCAGTGGAATAATACGCTTTCCGTCAAGCAAAATCGTATTGGTGTCGGAATAGCAGCTCGTATTTGTGGTGGTGTCATTTCCGTTAGCCGTTTTCTGCTGGTAACAGAATAGCCTCGCGGCATTATCCGCACTCGTGCCGAATCCATAACTGCCAAGGACAGATTCTGCCTGTTCCACAGTGATATAATCGCGGTTTGCGTCCGTCCAATCTGTAGTATTATAGTCGCCCAGCCAGCCGGTCGCCGTCGAGCCAACACACTGCCATCTGCCGTCAATGTAGACGTAATAGTCCACCGGCAGAATCTCCGGGCCGACATCCGTTTCATTTGCCGCAGAGGTCACCAGATAACCGATCACGGAGAAGCCGTCCTGACTGTGGACAAACCCAACGATCTCGCCGTCCTGCCGCTCCGTTTCCACAGGAAGAAGCTCCGTACCTTCCTGCGTGAAGTGAATAACCCGCGCATCCTCGCTATCGTCTGCGCACTGCGCATACTGCGTGTGGATCTTCACCGCGGCGGCAGGTTCGATCTCTTGACCGTCCAGCAGGAAGGTCACATCAAAGAAGCGTGCCGCCTGAATGGCCGCGCCATTCAGGTTCTGCGCCGATTCTGCAAAATACGCCTGATATTCCTCCGTGTCCGGAAAGATCTCACGAACGGAAAGGGTCGTCCCCTCCGGGAGCTTTGCATCGCTGTCAAACTCCGCCGTCACCGTGAAATCGTCGCTCTCAAAGCAGAGCGTGCCGGAAAGATAAGCAGATTCTTCGGACTCTGCCAAAGATTCCGTCGGCTTTTCCCGTTCGGCAAGCTTGGCTTCATAGTCTTCTCTGACGGAGGCCAGCGATACAAAAGCGGTAATTTCCGCCGTCGGCACGGCAAGATGGCGCACCGCACCGTCCATATCGCCCGCAATCAGCTTGACGCGCTCCGGGGCGTCCTCTTCGGCGCTCAGGAGCTTTTCCGCAAAGGCCGCGGTGTCGGCCTCGTCGTCGCCGTCCCGATCGAGAAATACCAGATCCCCCGGCTGCCAGACATCCTCTGTCACGGCATCGGGATAAGCCTTTTCAAGGCACTTGAACCATTCGGCGGTATCCTTCCACTCCTGCACGGCATCATCCGGGATCCCGGCATAGTGCAGACAGAATGCGGCAAAGTCGGAATTCCATGTACCATACGGCGCTCCTGCCCACTCGCCGTAGCGGCTGTAGGCGTTCCGTGTGCCGTCATCCGAAACGGTGTAGTTCGCGTCGCTCGCATGATACCCAAGCTGGGTTTTGCCACCGCAAGCGAATCCTGCGCCCAATCACCGGATAATTCGACCTCTTTAATTTCCGGCTCCCAGTCGGCAGGTGTCTGGAGATCCGCCGACGGATCGGCATAGCAGGCATCCGTGTGCGTGTGCTCCGGAAGATCGCAGCGAAGCACGCCGGCATCGTCATAACAGACTTCCGAATGGACGTGTGCTTCCATGCCGCAGTTCGCCTGCTTTTCCTGCGTGATCGCAGGAAGAATCAATGCATAGACCGTCCAAAACAGCACGACACAGGCAATGGGCATCACCACGCCGCGCAGAATCCTCGGATTCAGCCGTATTTCCTTTCTTTTGTATTTTATAGAACGCCTCATTGTGAATTCTTTCTGCCTTTCCCGGTCAGTTGATTTCACCAAACTCAGCCAGCGGCCAGATGCGGAAGAAAATTCTTCCGACGATCTGCTCCTCCGCCACGCATCCCACCGCCGTGTTCCGGCTGTCAATAGAGGTTGCGCGGTGGTCGCCCATCACAAAATACCGGCCGTCCGGTACCTGATAGGGCAATTCAATATTACAGTCGCCAAGATCGCGTTCGGTCAGATATGGCTCGTCCAGGAGCACCTGATCTATGTAAACGTTTCCATCCTCGTCTATGTCTACCCAGCTCCCCGGGCCTGCGATCAAACGCTTGATGAGGATCTTGTTATTATAATAAAATGCAATAATGTCACCCTGCTTCGGATTGCCTCCCTTGAGCGAGAGGACGATCTGTCCTTCCTCGAGCGTCGGTGTCATGGAAGATCCATAAATATGCAGGACCGGCAGCAGGAGCGTCGCAACCAGAATTGCAGTCGCCGCTATCGACAGCAGGCAGCACACGGCGCTGCCGAGCGCTCTGCGAAAACGCCGGCGCTCATCCATCCTCGCCAACTCGGCTTCGATTTGAGAAACACTTGGGTAAAAAATGCGCCGTTTTTTCCGATTCATCGAGGCTCCTCCGGCGAGCTGGAAAGCCGCTTTACATTCAGAAGATACTGATCTGCGGCCTTTTGTGCGCTTTCAAACACCTCATTCAGCCGCAGAGAGGCTTCCGCAATGGAGCCGGCCTCGCGCAGAAGAATCTGCCGGTTTCTTAATTTCTGTTCCGCCTGCTCCAATTCCGCGCGCAGACGCTCTACTTCCTTGCTCTGCTCGAGAAGCATTTCCATCAGCTCACGGCGGCTCATTTTACGAAGAGTTTTATCCGTCATTTTCTGTTTCCTTTATTTACGATTTGTTTCCTTTGTTACAGCGCAAAAACATGCATGAAATCTGCTATTCCCGTAATTGGAATAACTGTCAAAATCAGTCTGCTTATAGATACAATAATTTTAACACAGTGCTTCAGAGATTGCAAGGCATCTGTCGAAATAATCTATACAGAAAAAATAAGACAGAAAACAGATGATAATTTAGATATTTTTTCTATACAAACTTTCCAAAATGTACAAAAAACGATTCTAAAGAAATGTATAAATAATATACGCTTTTGGAGGTCATTCCTCCAAAAGCGCAGAAAGGCGCAGGTGTGCATCACAAACGCAGTATTTCTCTGGCATGGGCTACGAATTCCGGAGTGTCTGCCTCTTTCGCGGAAACGTTGACGCTCTTCGCGTGCGCACGGATGTCATCCAGCAGCGGCGTGCTGCGGTCGCGCACGGCCGCGATCACGCGGTAGTTCCCATCCAGCAGCTCAAACAGCCGCGCGGTAAACGTCTCTGCGGCTTCTTCCATTACGCCGATCTCATCGAGAAGCACCAGACTGCCCTCCGGAATGCCGCGCAGCAATGCCACGCCCACGTCGTCAAACACCTCCGGGTGCTTTTCCGCACAGCAGTTCTTGCAGGAACCGATCTGATGATCCGGCGCGAAGCTAAGCTGCTCCCCGCAGCCGTGGATGTACACCGGCGCGCTGCCGGTCTGTGGATCCTCCGCCAGCTTTTCCGTCCAGAAGCCGTAGATCGGTTCCTCTGCGCCAGTCAGGATCCGCTTGATCGCCGTTGTTTTTCCGCTGCCGGAGCAGCCGCAGACAATAATGTTCATTTCAATTCCTCCGGTATGTCTTTTGCTTGGAGCACGAGCACCGCCATCTTGCGCATTTCCGGCAGATAGAGCGGAAAATCCGTGCGTCCGGTCTTGGTCAGGCGGTCTGCGACCCAATTCTCGTTGACCTCTGCCTGCGGATTATAGAGCCGGAAGAACGCCATGGCGTCCTCCGGCGTCCGGAAGGGCTGTCCGAATTCCAGCGCCAGCCGTTCCGAATGAAACGGGATGCCATTGCGTTCGAGCAGCTCTTCCGCTGCTGCTCTCACGTCGCGGTGTGTCCTGCCGGGATGGACGGAGAACCGATGCTCGCTGCAGTCGCGCTTCACCATCACCACAGGCCCGTTGCACCGGCGGCGCGCCAGACGCAGAATCTCCTCTGAGCTGCCAAAATAGCAGAACGTCATGGCATCAAACGGCCGCTCCGGCAGCAGCTGAAAGGCATCTCCGCAGATCGTTTCCAGATTCTCCGGCAGCCGCCGCGCCCGCATCGCAGCGATCGCCGCCTCACTGCGGTCGATCGCCGTCACATACCGGCAGTGATCAGCCAGCGCCTGCGCAAGATAACCAAGTCCGCAGCCGGCATCGCAGAGGTGCCCGTCCGCTGGGAGCCAGCGCATCAGGTAGTTCGACAAACGCGCGTAATGGTCGCCGTATTCGGAAGCGTCGCGCATAAAGCGCACCGCATCCGACGTCCACCACTGCATCATCTGGCTTCCGCCCTGCACTGGATCATCTCTGCCGCGATGCTGATGGCGATCTCCGCCGGCGTTTCCGCGCCGATAGCAAGACCGATGGGAGAATGCACGCTGTGGATCTTTTCCTCGGAAATACCCGCCTCGCGCAGGAGCTGCTGGGTGCGTGCAATCTTGTGCCGGCTGCCGATGCAGCCAATATAGCGCGTCTGGCTGCGGAGTGCCTGCTCCAAAACCTGATAATCCGCCTGATGTCCGGGCGTCATGATGACAACATAGTCGTCAGGCGTCAGGGTGATATGGCTGTAAATGTCGGAAAAATCCGCAAAGATCACCTGCTCGGCCGCCGGGAAGGTCTTTTGATTGGCGAGCGCTTCGCGGTTATCCAGTACGGTCACGCGGAAGCCGACATTCGCAAGCACCGGAACCAGCGCCTGCCCGACATGTCCCCCGCCGAATACATAGACGCGTCCCGCACGCACCAGCGGTTCGGTATAGACCAGCGGTTCGCCCTTCTGATAGACGGCGCGATGGGTGAACAGCTCCGGGGCCTCCGCCGCTTCTGCCGCGAAAACCACGCGAAAATCTTCCACAATACCGTCCCGGATGCGCAGATAGAGCCAGCTGTTTTCCTGCCCGGAAAGCGCATCGCGCATCTGATAAAGGGCCGGCAGCTCCTGCTGCGTCAGAAGCTGAAAATACACCGTCACGTCGCCGCCGCAGATCATACCGATGCTGGCGACCTGATCCGGCGCAAGGCAGAAGGCGTGTAGATGCGTTTTGCCGGTTTTCAGGACTTCCAGTGCCTCCTGCGCCGCAAGCAGCTCCACGCGCCCGCCGCCGATGGTGCCCATGGTGCTGCCGTCGGCAAACACCGCCATCCGGGCGCCCGCGCCGCGCGGCGAAGAACCGGAGCTTGCCAGGATCGTGCAGAGGACGACGTTCTGCCCGCCCTCGATGGCTTCAATCATTTTTTGTGTCAGTCGTTTCATGGCATTTCCCCCGACTTTCTGAATTCTATATCGCAAGTTTACACGAATCCGGCGAAAAATGCAAGCCGGATTTACCATTGCGGAACATTGAAAAATCGGCAAGCCTCCTACAAGGCTTGCCGATTTTGGAGCTACTGGCCGGACTCGAACCGGCGACCTGCTGATTACGAATCAGCTGCTCTACCAACTGAGCCACAGTAGCAAAGAACCGTGCTGTACGATTCAGCGTTATCCATTTTATTACATGAAACGGCGTTTGTCAACCTCTTTTTTTATTTCAAATGAATTTCCGCAGATTTTCCAGCGCCTTCTTTTCAATTCTGGAGATCTGCACTTGAGAAACGCCCAGAATTTTAGATGTTTTGTCCTGCGTCAGCCCGTGGAAAAAGCGCAGCTTGATCACAAGCTGCTCCCGTTCGCTCAGACTGGCAATCGCCTCCCGCAGAGCGATTCGTTCCACAATTTTGTCCTCCATTTCCCCCTCGGTCAGTACGTCCTCCAGTGCGAAGCCATCCTCTCCGGAGCGCTTCTGAATGGACTCTGCCGCACCGGTCGCCGTTTCTGCCGTTGCGATCTCCTCCGGGAGCAGACCGGTCTCCGCGCTCAGCTCGCTGAGCGTCGGTTCGCGGCCCAGACGGTTCGTCAGCTTCTGCCGCGTGATGCGCACCATGGCAGAGCGCTCTTTCAGGCTGCGGCTGACCTTGACCGTTCCGTCGTCACGCAGAAATCGCCGGATCTCCCCCGCAATTTTCGGCACGGCGTAGGTGGAAAACTGCGTCCCGAAGTCCAGATCAAATCCCTCTACGGCCTTCAGAAACCCAAGGCAGCCGAGCTGGTACAGATCCTCCGGGTCGACCCCGCGGCCAAAGTACCGCCGGGCGATCGACCAGATCAGGCCGGAATTTCCGACGATCAGTTCTTCCCCTGCCGCGCGGTCGCCGCTTTTGGCACGGCGCAGCAGGTCCTCCTGCGCTACGCTCACTTTTTTCCTCCGCGGCGCACGATTCTGCGTTTCATATGTACGGTCGTTCCCTTGCCCGGTGTGGAGGTCAGGCGAAACTCCGTCATAAAGCTCTCCATGATGGTGATGCCCATGCCGGAGCGCTCCTCACCGCCGGTCGTGAACATCGGGCGGCACGCGGCCTCCACATCCGCAATGCCGCAGCCCCTGTCCTTCACAATAATGTCAAGCACATGGTCGGGCAGGATGCGCGCTTTGAGCGTGACCGGCCCGATCGTGTCCGGATAGGCGTGGACGATGCAGTTTGTGACCGCCTCGGAAACGGCGGTCTTGATGTCCCCCAGCTCGTCGAGCGTCGGGTCGAGCTGCGCGGCGAAGCAGGCAATGGCGGCACGCGCAAAAGCCTCATTGCAGGACTTGCTAGGAAACTGAAGTTCCATGTAATTCTCGCCCTTCATCTTGTGCATTCCTCCCGAATTTCCGTAATTTTTTCTATTCCGGCGGCGCGCAGCACCTTATACGGCTGCGGCGGAATATTCTGCAGCAGGAGTTTTCCCTGTAACGTGTTCATACGGCGCAGCGTGCTGATGACCACCGCGATCCCGCTGGAGTCCATAAAGGTCACGTCACGAAAATCCAGAATACAGCGCAGCGGAAGATAGAGGTCGATTTTTTCTCCTACGGTCTTCATGATCTCCCGCGCACAGTGATGGTCGATCTCCCCGGTCAGGGTGATCGTCAGCTGCCGATCCTGCACATAGCTTGTCAGATTCATGCCATTCGCTCCTCTGTGTAAAAAATGGACACATACTTTCGTATGTCAGCTTATCAAGCTGCCTGCAAAATTGCAAAATCAATAGCTGTAGTATTATTTTGCAATTTTGGTCGCTGCGGCGGGTGATTGAACGCGAACGGAAACCCTGACGGTTTCCTTTCACTCTTTCCTTCCCTCCGAAACGTTCAGCCAGACGGTTTTTTGACAGCCTGACATACTTTCGTATGTGTCCATTATAGATTTACGATATGGTTTTCTTTGTCGAAACCGGCGCGGGGCGGAAAATTATTCGGCAAACCACGACGGAAGCGGGCGGCCAACCTGATTCAGCTCCGTATTCCGGAAGACCGGCTCTATGCCCTCGACCAGTAGCTCTACCGACCGGATCTCATCCAGCGAGGTCAGCGTTGCGATCACGGAGCGCACCGCCAGCTGCTCCTGCAGCTGCGTCTTGCAGCTGTCCAGGAACTCGCGGGTGAGGTCGGCGACGCAGACGCCATTTTCAATTTTCATCGAAAGGACCTTCGTTCCGGTGGGGACGAAACTGCGGATCCCGTTTGAGCCGTCAAAAGCAAACAGTGCTTCCAGCAGGCTCTGCGCAACCGGCGTTTCCGCCGTGTCGGGGATCAGGCGTCCGATCGGAACCAGCAGGCCGCCATCCTCCACCGCCGGGTAGATCGTCACGTCCAGCAGTTCGCTGTCGTCCTGCGGGCGGATGATCGTCTCATCGCGTCGCAGGCTCTCGGAAAGCGTGAGAAGGCCGAGCCGCTCCAGCGGCGCGCCGGACACCCAAAGGTCTACGGTACGAATCTCCGGAAGCTCCGTCAGTGAATTGACGATCGCATAGACCGCCAGCCGCGTTGCCGTGAAGCCGCCGTCCATACCGTAGACAAACTGCGAAGAAAGATCGACCGTGCAGACGCCGTTTTCCACGCTGACGCTCAGAAGCACCGTCGCCGGCGGGATCACGCCGCCGTTGTTTTCCGGCAGCAGTAGCTGCCGCAGGATGTACTCCGGCCTTTTGGATACATCCATCGCCTCGACCAGCACGGTCTCCCTGCGCAGGTAGCGGCCGGAATCTTCCGGAATGTACAGAACGACCTCCTCCTGCTGGGTTTGCAGGGTCGTGTCATCAAATAGAATGTCCTTCTGCGTAAGCGTGACGGAATTCTCCTGACCGCTTATGGTGATGCTCACCTTCTGAATTGCGTCCAGCTGTAAGAGCGTTCTTGCGATCGCCGCGCGTGCAACCGAGATCTCCACGGCCGGGCGATCGCTTTCCGGGTCGGAAAAAATCAGCACCGCCGTATCCGCATCCAGATAGGCGCTCTCAAGCTGCCACTCCGGCGGCACGGCGCGCCGCAGGTACCTGTCCTTCGGCCCACGCAGGTAGCGGGTAAGAAGTTCCTGTACGGAAAGCTGCGCCGCATCTACCGACACTGTTTCCGCCGACAGAAGCTCATCTGCGTCCTGCGGCGCCCGGTAGTAGAAGTCAAATGTCTGATCGGACACAGACTCTGCACCGCCGGAGCAGGCGGACAGGAGCAGCAGCGCCGCGAGCAGCAAAGGCAAGAGCCGTTTCATTCGATCTCCTCCTCGGTATCAAAGCTGGGGAACGTGACTTCAAAGCGCGTTCCGCCGCCCTCGCGCGCGAACGCGCCGATGGTACCATAGTTGCGCCGCACCATGTCGTGGACGATGGAAAGCCCCAGTCCAGCGCCGCCCGCCGCGCGGGAGCGTGCCTTGTCCACGCGGTAAAAGCGCTCGAAAATATGCGCCCGCGCCTCCTCCGGGATGCCGGGGCCGGTGTCCTCCACCGTCAGGACGATGTCGTCCTGCTTGCGGCGCAGATGCACGCCGATCCAGCCGTTCTCTCGGTTGTACTTGATCGCGTTTTCCACCAGATTGAACACGATCTGATAGAGATCATCCTCCATGGTCATCAGCATACAGCGGGGCTGCAGGTCGGGCTCGATCGTAATTCCGCGCAGATCGGCCAGAGGGCGAAGCATCCGCAGAACTTTCTCCACCGTCGGCGTTGCGTTGAGAATCTCACGCTCGTCCTCCACAGAGCTGTCAAGCTTCGTCAGGGTCAGCAGCTTCTGGGACAGGCGGCCGAGGCGGTCGGCCTCCCGGCCGATGTCTCCGATGAATTCGCGCTCCGTTTCCGGATCCATCTGGTTCTGCAAGATGGAATCCGACAGCAGCTTGATGGAAGCCAGCGGCGTTTTCAGCTCGTGCGAGGCATCCGAAACAAACTGACGGCGGCGTTTTTCCGAGCTGTTCAGACGTTCGGCAAGATTGTTGAATTCTCTGGCCAACGTGTCGATCTCATCGTGGCCGCGCAGCTTGATCTTATAGCTGTAATTGCCCTCGCGCATATTCTGAATCGAGAGCAGAATTCCACGCAGGCGGCGGGAAAATGCCGCCGAAAAGAACAGCGAAAACAGGACGATCACGATTTCCAATCCGACAGAAATGCGCAGGAAATTGGTCTGCAGCGCAGAGATGATCGCGCCGCGCTCGCTGTCGTATTCAACAAGATAGACCGCACCCAGCACCTTCCCGCCGCGCATCACGGGCGCCGCGGCGCGCGACTCGATCGCGCTGCCGTCATAGCTGCCGTGAAAGACGTCGTTGCCCTCCAGCGCGCGGACGACCTCCGGGTACATCAGGAGTTTTCCCTCCGTATTGCCTGTTTTCAGGGAATCGAAAAGCACGGTCCCCGCCGCGTCGGTCACGACCGTCCGCGCCGTGCGCAGGTCCTCCAGCGAGTTGACCGTCTGCGCCGTCTTCGACGCGGAAAGATCGTCAAGCTGCAAAAGCGCAGTCGTCATGAGCTGCGCTTTTTCCTCCAGCGAACGGTGCTGCGCGCTGAAGATCAGGCTGCGCGTCGTGTTGGCGGCGTAAATATTCAGGAAAAACAGCACCACCGTGGTGATGGCAATGTACGCCGCTGCATAGCGGAGCTGCGAGCTGCCGGGCAGAAGCGACAGATGTTTCTTACGCTTTGAAATAGTACCCAACTCCCCATTTTGTCATGAAATACCGCGGCTCGGCCGGATTGGTTTCCAGCTTCTCCCGGATTCTGCGAATGTGGACATCCACCGTGCGGATGTCCGAGCGGTATTCGTCATAGCCCCAGATCAGATCGAGCAGATTCTCTCTGGAATAAACACGGTTCGGATTGCGCATCAGAAGCTCCACCAGATCAAATTCTCTGGCCGTCAGCTCCACCGGATGGCCGTTTTTATAGACATTGCGCTCCTGCGTGTCCACGGTCAGTTCTCCGGCCGTGATGCGGTTTTTCTTGGCATCCAGCGCGCCGCTGCGCCGCAGCAGTGCCTTAATGCGTGCCTTGAGCTCCAGAATGTTGAACGGTTTGGTCAGATAATCATCCGCGCCATGCTCAAAGCCCATCAGCTTGTCCATGTCCAGCGTGCGCGCGGTGAGCATGATGACAGGCACGTCAGAAAACTCGCGGATGCGGCGGCAGGCCTCCATACCGTCGATCTCCGGCATCATGACATCCAGAACGATCAGCCGGACCTCCGGGTCATGCGCCAGCTCGATGGCCTCCCGGCCATTGCTGCCCGTGACCACCTGATAGCCCTCGTTCTGCAGATTAAAGCGGATTCCCTTGACGAGCAGCTCCTCGTCGTCCACGACCAGTATTTTCATAATATTACCCCACTGTGATATATTCGCGGATGGCGTCGAGTCGTTTCTCCCCGATCCCCGAAACATTGCATAGCTCTTCGACGGCCGAAAAACTACCGTTCTTCTCACGGTAGTCGATGATCCGCCCTGCCAGCTTCTCCCCTATGCCGGGAAGCGTCGTCAGCTCCTCCACGGTCGCGGTGTTGATGTTCAGCCGTCCCGCGATGTAGGATGCCGACGAACTCTCCGTCGGCGCAGGCTCGCTCTCCTCCTGCACTTGCACAGAAGGAGAAACGGATTCCGCAGACGGCTGCGCGACCGCAAGATCTGTGGTGATCGTCACCGTGTCCGGCTCGTGCCGTCTGCCCAGAAACAGGCCGACGCAGAAGCAAACAAAGCCGACCGTGACGACCAGCAGCGCCAGTTCGATTTTTCTCTGTTTCATCTGTTTTCCTCTCCCACCGCGTTGACATAAACCGGAAATTTGATATAATAGAAAAGAAAACCGTAAACCACTTTTTTATTATAACACAAAGCTGCCGGCGGCGGCAATGCCTTTCCCGCCGCTTTTGGAGGAACATATGAAAAAAACACGCATTTTGTCCCTTGTGCTGCTTCTGACGCTGCTGCTGCACTGTCTGCTGCTTCCCGTTTTTGCCGAACCGGGGAGCAGCGCCGGCGAACCATCCGACCCGATCTCGGAAAGTGCCTCTCTGCCGGAAGAGCCAACCCAGGACACGCAGGCGCCCACGGAAGACACGATAGACGCGCCATCGCCGCTTCTGGATTACGCATTGGACAATAATTTTTATGTCCGCGCGAAAGCCGCCGCTCTGATCGACCTCGACGCAGGCGCGCTGCTGTTTGGAATGAACATCGACGAGCAGGTCTACCCCGCCAGCCTGACAAAGATCATGACCTGCATGATCGCGCTGGAGCGCGGCAACCCGGACGATATTCTGACCGTTTCCTCGACCGCGCTTCAGGATCTCGCCATCGGCGGCAGCACCGCAAACCTGAAGGTCGGCGAACAGCTCAGCCTGCGGGAGCTTCTTTACTGTGTAATGGTTTCCTCGGCAAACGAGGCCTGCAACGTCGTCGCAGAGTACATCTCCGGCAGTATTCCCGCCTTTGTCGCCCTGATGAACGACTACGCCGCAAAGCTGGGCATGACCGCCACCCACTATGTCAACACCCACGGTCTGCACGAGGAGGGGCATTACACCACCGTGCGCGACCTCAGCACACTGGCGCGCTGGGCGTGGGCGCACGACGATTTCCGCGAATACGCCACGACGACCGTACACACCGTCCCGGCGACGAATCTGTCCGAGGAACGCGAGCTGCACACCACAAACTACCTCACCAGCGGCCTGACCGTCGGCAAATACTACTACGACAAGGCCTCCGGCATGAAGACCGGCTTTACCTCCAAGGCCGGCGGCTGCCTGATCGCAACCGCACACGACGGCGACGTGAACCTGCTGAGCATCGTCTGCGGCTGCGACAAGGTGCAGAACGACGACGGCACCGAAACGGATGAGCGCTTCACGGAGTCCAAGGGACTGCTGGAATTTGGCTTTTCCCATTTCTCCTATGTTCAGGTACTTTCAAACACGACCATGGTCGGTATGCCGGACGTTCTCTACGCCGAGGGGCGCGGCAACGTGGTCGTCCGCGCCAAGGACAATATCAGCGTTCTGCTGCCCAACGACTGCCAGCTTTCCGAGATCGAAACGCAGGTCAAGTATCTCACGGACGGTCAGCTGGAGGCGCCGCTGGATGCCGGCCAGATTGTCGGCACGGTAACGGCGGTCTACCACGGAAACCCCATCGCCTCGAGCGATCTGGTCACGCTGACTGCTGTCAAGCGTTCCGTTCCGCAGTACGTCGCGGATAAGACAAACGACGCCGTCGGCGGCTTCTTCGGCAAACTGATGAAGATGTGGTACCTGTCGATTCCACTGCTTCTGCTGCTTGTCCTCATTGCCGTTCTGTTCATCCTGCGTGCCGTCAACATCCGCAAGGCCAAAAAGCGCCGCGCGCGGCGCAGAGCCCGGAGGAACAACCATGAATGAGCTGGAAGTTTTAAGGCAGGAGTGCCTGTCCTGCACCGCCTGTCCCCTTGCCGGAACGCGCCATAACGTCGTGTTCGGCGTCGGTCCCTGCCCTTCCGATATTGTCTTTGTCGGCGAGGGTCCCGGACAGCAGGAGGATCTGCAGGGCGAGCCATTCGTCGGCCCGGCCGGGAAGCTGCTGGACGATATGCTCTCCATCATCGACCTCGGACGGCACAACTGCTACATTTGTAATATCGTCAAGTGCCGCCCGCCGCAGAACCGTGACCCGCTTCCGCAGGAGCAGGACGCCTGCATCGGCTATTTGGAGCGCCAGCTTGCGCTGCTTCAGCCAAAAATCATTGTCTGCCTCGGCCGGATCGCCGCCATGCGGCTGATCAAACCGGATTTCCGCATTACCAAGGAGCACGGCCAGTGGTTCGTCAAGGACGGCGTGTCCTATATGGCGATCTACCATCCATCGGCGCTGCTGCGCGACGTTTCCAAGCGCCCGGAAACCTTCACCGATCTGCTCTCCCTGCGAGAGCGTGCAAAAGGAGTCTGCAAATGAAATTTGTATCATGGAATGTCAACGGCATCCGTGCCTGCCTGCAAAAGGGGTTTGAGGAAGTTTTCCGGATGATGAACGCCGACTTTTTCTGTTTGCAGGAAACCAAGGCGCAGCCGCATCAGGTGACGCTGGAACTGCCCGGCTATGAGCAGTTCTGGTATTCCGCCGAGAAAAAGGGCTACTCCGGCACGGCGATCTTTACGAAACACACGCCTATGAATGTTGTCTACGGCGTCGGCGCGGAAGATCTCGACCATGAAGGCCGCGTCATCGCGCTGGAATACCCGGAATTTTTCCTGCTCACCTGCTACACCCCGAACGCACAGGACGGCCTGAAGCGCATCGACCACCGCATGGCGTGGGAGGATGCCTTTCGCGACTATCTTCATGCCCTCGACCAGAAAAAGCCGGTCATCGTCTGCGGTGACCTGAACGTCGCGCACAACGAGATCGACCTGAAAAACCCCGGCCCGAACCGCGGCAATGCCGGCTTCTCGGATGAGGAACGCGGGAAGTTCAACGAGCTGCTCGCCGCCGGATTTACCGATACCTTCCGCTATCGCAACCCTGATCTCGCCGGAGCGTATTCCTGGTGGAGCTACCGCAACCGTGCGCGGCAGAACAACGCAGGCTGGCGCATCGACTATTTCCTCGTTTCCGACCGCCTGCGCGACCGCATCGAGGCCACGCCGATCTATTCCGAGGTTCTCGGATCCGATCACTGCCCGGTGGGGCTGGAACTGAATATCTAATAACACGCAGAGCCGCTTCAAAAGAAGCGGCTCTGATATTTTATTCTTCTACGCTGTAAGGGAATACGTCCATATAGCGCACCTTGAAGCGATTGATGGCATACAGGCGGTCGATGCGCGCCTTGATCTCCTGCTCCGGCACAACACCGTCACGGATATAGGCATCCAGCGTGTCATAGGTAAAGCCGAGCTTTTCTTCGTCCGTCTGTCCGCACAGGCCATCGATGGGCACCTTGTCCACCAGTACCGCAGGAAGGCCAAGCTCACGCCCGAGCGCGCGCACCTCGCGCACACAGAGCATGGAAAGCGGGCTGAAATCGCCGGCGTTGTCGCCATAGCGCGTGGAATATCCCACCCAATCCTCCGACAGGTTGCAGGTGTTGGCCACACGCCCGTTGCGGCTCTGCGCGACGGCATAGAGCGTTGCCATGCGGATGCGCGGCGCAAGATTGATCGTCGTATCGCGGCTGACCTCGCCCAGTTCACGCTTGACCGAAGCAAGCAGGCCCTCGTAGCCGTCATGAATGTTGATCGTGTAATTCTCAATTCCAAGGTGCTTCACCAGCAGCTGAGCCATATCAATGTCGTGCTGATTTCCGTTGGGCATCAGCACGCCGATCACGCGCTCACGCCCCAGCGCTTCCACGCACAGTGCCGCTACGACGGAGCTGTCCTTGCCGCCGGAAATGCCGACAATGGCATTGCAGCCCTTTCCGTTGGCCTCAAACCACGCGCGAATCCACGCTACGACATCTTCTTTTACCTTTTTCGCATGAAAATTCATAATAGATTCCCCTTTTCGTATTTCTGTGCCGAGGGATTTTCTCATATAATATAGCACAGCGAACAGAGGATTTCTAGCGTTTTCCTATTTACATTTGGAAAAAATGCGGTATAATATGATTGAAATTTTTGTCGTATACCGACAGAAAAGGTGGAATACATATGGAACAACATAAAAAGAGCGCCGTCCGGCGCATCGGCGTGCTGACCAGCGGCGGCGACGCCCCCGGCATGAACGCAGCCGTCCGTTCCGTCGTGCGTGCTGCCATCAGCATGGATATTGACGTCGTCGGCATTCGCCGCGGCTGGAACGGCCTGATCAACGGCGACATCGTCCGTCTGGATGAAAAGAGCGTCGCTCACATCATCAATCGCGGCGGCACGATGCTCTACACCGCCCGCAGCGAGGAATTCATGACCGAAGCCGGGCAGAAAAAGGCCGTCAACACCTGCAAACTGCTGGGTCTGGACGGCATCGTCGCCATCGGTGGCGACGGCACCTTCCGCGGCGCGCTGGCGCTCTCCAAATATGGTATTTCCGTCGTCGGAATTCCCGGCACGATCGACAATGACATTGCCTGCACCGACTACTGTATCGGCTTTGACACCGCCGCCAACACCGCCATCGAGTGCATCGACAAGCTGCGCGACACCATGCAGTCCCACGAGCGCTGCTCCGTGGTCGAGGTCATGGGCCGCAATGCCGGCCACTTGGCTCTCTATGTCGGACTTGCCGTCGGCGCGACGGCCCTTCTGATTCCGGAGAATAAGGGCAGCTTTGATACCGAAATCATCGAAAAGATTCGTACCGCGCGGCTCAACGGTTTCACGCACTACATGGTCGTTGTCGCCGAGGGCGCCGGCAGCGCCTTCGATGTGGCGCAGCGCATCAAGGATGAGATCGCGCTTGACCCGCGCGTGACCGTGCTCGGCCATGTGCAGCGCGGCGGCACCCCCTCCGGTCGCGACCGCGTCAATGCCACGCGCATGGGTTACCGCGCAGTGGAGCTGCTCGCAGACGGCAAAACAAACCGCCTGATCGGCATCCGCAACGGCAAAATGTGCGATGTTGACATCGAGCAGGGTCTTGCCGAAACCAAGGGAATCGATAAGGAAGAGCTGACCGTTCTGGAAGCGATGACCTGCAAATAAAAAGCAAAACCACCGGCACGGCCGGTGGTTTTCTTTTTGTACTGTCATGTCCGGCTGTCATAGTGACAGGCGGACAATTTTATTATCCCAGAATCACCTTGTGATAGACCTTCTTGCCCTTGCGCAGGCGGACGCCCTTGCGAAGCTGCTCGGCAGTGAAGCCGACGTCAATGGAGGCGACCTTCTCATCATCTGCGAACACGCCGCCCTGCTGCACGAGGCGGCGCGCCTCGGACTTGCTGGGTGCGAGCTTGCAGGCCAGCAGCAGGTCAAGGATCGCGATTCTGCCATCCGTGAGCTGGTCTTCCGTCAGCTCGGTCGTGGGCATATTGGCATCGTCCGCGCCGCCGGCAAAGAGCGCCTTCGCGGCGGTCTGCGCCTTCTCGGCCTCTTCTTCGCCGTGGACGAGCTTCGTCAGCTCATAGGCCAAGATCTCCTTGGCACGGTTGAGCTGGCTGCCCTCCCACTTTGCCATTTCGTCGATCTGCTCCAGCGGCAGGAAGGTAAGCATCCGGATGCACTTCATGACATCGCCGTCGCCGACATTGCGCCAGTACTGATAGAAATCATAGGGGCTGGTCTTGTTCGGGTCGAGCCAGACGGCATTGCCCGCGGTCTTGCCCATCTTGTGACCCTGAGAGTCGGTCAGGAGCGTGATGGTCATCGCGTGTGCATCCTTGCCCAGCTTGCGGCGGATGAGCTCCGTGCCGCCGAGCATATTGCTCCACTGATCGTCTCCGCCAAACTGCATATTGCAGTTGTAATGCTGGAAGAGGTAGTAGAAATCGTAGCTCTGCATGATCATGTAGTTGAATTCCAGGAAGCTCAGGCCCTTTTCCATGCGCTGCTTGTAGCACTCGGCACGCAGCATATTATTCACGGAGAAGCAGGCACCGACCTCGCGCAGCAGCTCGACATAGTTCAGGTTCAGCAGCCAGTCTGCATTGTTGACCATAATGGCCTTGTCCGGCCCAAATTCGATAAAGCGCTCCATCTGGCGCTTGAAACATTCGGCATTGTGCTCGATGTCCTCGCGGGTGAGCATCTTGCGCATATCGGTGCGGCCGGAGGGGTCGCCGATCATGGTCGTGCCGCCTCCGATCAGGGCAACCGGTTTGTTTCCTGCCATTTGCAGGCGCTTCATGAGGGTCAGCGCCATGAAATGACCGGCCGTCAGGGAATCCGCCGTGCAGTCAAAGCCGATGTAGAAGGTAGCTTTGCCGTTGTCGATCATCTCGCGGATCTCCGCTTCGTTGGTCACCTGCGCGATCAGGCCACGCGCGACGAGTTCGTCATAAATTTTCATCGTTTTTCTCCTTTTGGTATAAAAAGTCCTCTGTCCATACAGGACAGAGGACGTAAATTACGCGGTACCACCTCTGGTTCGCCGCCACCTCGCGATGCGCGGCCTCGTGGAGTACAGGACTCCGGCGCGTAACGTGCGCAAACCGTTTCCGCCTACTGCCGCCATGACGCGGGGTTCAGCCGATCCGCTCCGGGAGGTATTTCACAAACATCCGCCTGCCGTCTCGCACCTACCGACGGCTCTCTGAAAGGCCAAATGCCGTTACTTTTCCCATCACTGCGTTTCCATTGTATGTTATCCTAGCAGAACCGGCCGGATTTGTCAAGCCTTTTCCGTAGGAAAGAATCGCAGGCCTGCCATTCCCAGCAGGCCTGCGAATATTTTTTTAATCTCAGAGAACTCAGCGGCCGGCCTTCTTGTCGGCCTTCGCCTTTTCCTTCTCTTCCTTCTTCTTCCTTGCGCGCTCCTTGGCGGCGGCCTGTGCCTCGGCACGAGCCTTCTGCGCGGCTTCCTGCGCCGTGTTGTTGGTCATAACGGACCACTTGGCAAGCTCCATGCGGACGCGGTCCATGCTGGTTTCGATCACGATATTATCGTCCTTGAGATCGACAACCTTACCGACAATGCCGCCGATGGTCGTGATCTTATCGCCGACCTTCAGAGAGCTGCGAAGCTGCTCTTCTTCCTTCTTCTTCTTTTTCTCCGGACGGATGATCATGAAGTAGAAGACCGCGACCATGACCACGAGAATAATAATCATGCTGTAATTCATTGGTGTTCCTCCAGTATTATAAATCAAGAATATTATACAGGCTATACCGCCGCAATGCAAGGAGAAAATTTGTAAATTTTTTAATCCTCCGCGCGCTGCGCGAGCCGCTCGGAATATGTTTTGCGGAAAGATTCGAAGCAGCCCTCGTCCAGCGCATTCCGGATACGCTCGGTCAGCTTGTTGTAGAAATACAGGTTGTGCATCACGGAAAGACGCATAGCCAGCATCTCCTCGGCCTTGAACAGATGCCGCAGATACGCGCGCGAATAGCGGCGGCAGACCGGGCAGTCGCACGCAGCGTCAATGGGACGCTCGTCGCGCTCATATTTCGCATTTTTCAGGTTGATCGTGCCGGACCAGGTAAAGAGCTTCGCGTGACGCGCGTTGCGCGCAGGCATGACGCAGTCGAAGAAGTCCACGCCGCGCGCCACACCCTCGATGATGTTCGACGGCGTACCGACGCCCATCAGATAGCGCGTCTTGTTTTTCGGCATATAGGGGTCGAGTGCCTCGATGATGTCATACATGACCTCCGTGCTTTCGCCCACCGCAAGTCCGCCGATGGCATAGCCCGGCAGATCCAGCTCCGCGATCTGCTGCATATGGCGGATGCGCAGGTCGGCATAGGTGCCGCCCTGATTGATGCCCCAGAGCATCTGCTGCGGATTGACCGTGTCCTCCAGCTGATTCAGGCGGGCATTTTCCGCCTTGCAGCGCACGAGCCAGCGGTAAGTCCGGTCAATGGATTCCTCCACATATTTGTAAGGTGCGGGATTCTCAATACATTCGTCGAAGGCCATGCAGATATCCGAGCCGAGATTCGACTGAATCTGCATACTTTCCTCCGGCCCCATGAAGATCTTACGACCGTCGATGTGCGAGGCGAAATAGACGCCCTCCTCCTTGATCTTCCGCAGGCTGGCGAGCGAAAAGACTTGGAAGCCGCCGGAATCGGTCAGAATCGGTTTATTCCACGTCATGAACTTGTGCAGGCCGCCCATATCGTGGACAAGGCGATCGCCGGGACGCAGATGCAAATGGTAGGTATTTGACAGCTCGACCTGACAGCCAATGTTCTCCAGATCGGCCGCGCTCAGCGCACCCTTGATCGCGCCCTGCGTGCCGACGTTCATAAAGACCGGCGTCTGCACCGTTCCGTGCGCACAGGTGAACACGCCGCGCCGCGCGTGTCCCTCGGTTTTCAACAGTTCAAACATAGCATACATCCTGTTTCTTCCGTATTTTTTATCATTCTAGCACAGACTTACGCTTTTGTAAATCCTCAAAGCGAGGTCGACGCTCCCGACGCGGTAGCCTGCCGCTGCGGAAACCACGTGAAGGTGGCGGTCTGTGACCAGCAGCAGCGGTAGGGCATCCGGGTCGACATAGGTTTTGCGTGCCAGAAGCTTCGCCATCTCACCGTCGCGATCCAGCAAAACCGACGCACCGGGCAGCGCCGCAAGAACGGCGCGGAGTTTTTCGTTCTCCGCCTCCGCCCAACTGCGCACAAGAACATACACGCAAGCGGATTCAAAGGCGTTTTTTTGCGCAAGAAGCTCATTGAATAGATGCTCCGCCGGCTCCCCGCCTGACTCCGGCCAGAGAAAGATCGCAGGTCTGGACGTCAACTCTGAGAAGCGAAGCTTTGCGCCGCAGGCATTCAAAAATGTAACATCCGGCACAGAAAAATCTACCAAAAGCTCCGAAAAATCGACACTTTCCCTGTGCAGTAGAACCGTTTTGGTTTCTCCCGCAGATAAGTTCAGCAGCAGTTCGCATCCGCGCTGGCTGCCGTTTGGCAGGCGCACAGAGGTCAGGATGCGGTAGGTGCCGGCATAAAGCGAGAGCGTCATGGAATGATTCAGCCACTTTGCCGCAGAGAGGCCAAGCGGCTTCCAGACTCCGGCGGACAGCAGCATCACACCGAAATCCGCATCCGGAATCCACTTTTCCCCCGGCGTTCTTTGCAGCACAAGCGATGCTCTGTCCGCCTCTTCCGCGGGAACAAATACACCGTTCTGCCAAAATTCCGGCCGGCCGTCAAGGGGATTCCTCCGCGCGCCGATTCCCAGCGCACGGCAGGCCGCCACAAATAGCAGCTCCTGTGACGCAGGCTCTGCATATCCGCCCGCAAGGGCTGCTGCAGGAAGCGTGAAAAGGCGCGCATACTCCTGCTGTGGAAGTGAACGGAGATTCTTTCGGATCCAGCGATAGAGCTTACGGGGATCGGCGCGGAATTCTGCACACTGCGCTGCGGAATACCGCTCGCGTACCGCTGCGCAAAAAGAGGACAGCGGCTCATGTCCGACACGTGGGCATGACTCCTCCCCATTGTCCGGAAGAAGCAGCATGTCACGAAGGACATCCATGCCCACGCAGCTCCAGTCCTTTGTGGAGAGCGTTTGCAGCAGACGCACCCGCCGCGCCCGTTCAGAATCGGTTTTCGCCTCTTCCAAAAATGTGCAGAGCGTCGAAAAATTCCCATAGCTTTCTTTCAGAATATACCGCATGGAGCTGCCGCAGCATTTTTCCAAGCGCACTGCGCGCCCTTCGTCGAGCATCGCAGCGATTCGCCGCTTCCGTGCTGCGTCAGCCGTTTTTTTACGCTCCCGGTTTCTGCGAAGCTGGTTTTCCGTGGGATGCTCTCCCCTGTCCTGCGTTTCCGTTGGCGGCACAAACAAAAAGGAGCGCCACGGCTCTGCCTGCTTCGACGGCGAAAGGCGCAGTGACAGGAAAGTATCTGCTGCGGTGTTGATCAACCTCTCGGCGGAGAATACGCCGCAGCTTGCACGCACCAGCAGACTCCCACGTCCGCAGGTCAGGCCTGTATTTCCGGCTTCATCCGCCGTTGTCACGGCGATGGGATACCACTGTCCCGCATTCAACACGCAGAATTCGACCTGCGCACCGCGCGCCGGTCTATCTTCCGCATCACAAATCTTTATGCGAATATCCGTTGAATCGGCATAGCGCGCCGTCTGATTCAGATAAGTCACAGCGCCCTCTTTTGAAATAACCTTCTCGTCCTCCGGCGTGCCGAAGCAACGGCTGTGTACCAGCATGGCGCGGCTCGCAGCACTCGTGAACCACCCGCGGTTCAGAACCTCCTCAGGCTCGCAGGCGCCGAGGTAATTCCACTTCCCGTCGCACCAAATCTCTACCCATGCATGGTTATCATCGCAATGCGACCAGCGAGGAACGTACACCTGCCGCGCCGGAATTCCCATTGCGCGCAGAACATTGACCGCAAATACCGACTCCTCTCCGCAGCGCCCGTAGCCGGAGCGGTAGATTTGCAAAGCCGAGCGCGTCTGTAAATCCGTCGCACGGTAGCAAACCTGCTCCGCGCTCCAGTAGTTAATCTCCAGCGCTGCTTCCCGCGGAGAAAGTCCGGCGGTTCTCTCGCAGAGCTGCGCATGAAAAAATGCGCGGCAGTCGCAAAGAACCTCCTCATTGACACGAGGATGCAGAATGTAGTTCAGAAACAGATATTCCGGTAACTTCCGCACCTCCGGCATCGTTTCCAGCAAAAATGCGCCGTGCCGCGCAGCACTGAAGAACAGTGCAGCGTCATAATTCTCGCAGTCACTGAGCGGGCTGTTGGCATAGAGCCAGCGCGTAAGCTCTGCCGCTTCCGTTGAAAGCGATGAAAATGAACGGTGAATTTCGTGCCGTCTGCCCTCGGAGAGCAGGCGCAGGCGTTCTTCAAATTCTATTTGGACTGATTCCGAATTCAAATCGTTTCCTCCGTTTCAAAGTCGGTGCACGATCTCCGCGCAGGCGCGTACTGCCGCCTCGTCCGTCTGCCAGAGCTGATACTCGGACAGGGAAGGCAGCCCCATGGAAACGCTTTCCTTGCGGTAGCGCATCGCGCTCTGCGCCGTCCGTTTAGCCGAGGCGTGAAAGGAGGTTACGCCGGTCCGCTCATGCAGGCGCAGAAGATTGCCGCTGTTCACGCCGCAGCCCGCCATAATGTCGATCCTTCCGGCGGCGCGCTTATGCAGCTCACGCAGAAGCGCGCTTCCCTGCATAGCGTCTGCCGCCTGACCGGAGGTCAGGATGGTCTTGCAGCCGAGGCGAATTGCCGATTCCAGCGCCGCAAAGGGGTCTCGCGTCATATCAAACGCGCGATGAAGCGTTACCTCCATACTGCCAGCGCAGGAAATAAGCCGCGCCATACGCGCTTCGTCCAGTTCCCCCTCCGGGGTCAGAACGCCAAACACGACACCATTGGCACCGAGGTCGCGGAAGGAAGCAATCTCTGCGCACATTTCCTCCAGTTCCGCCTCGTCATAGAGAAAATCGCCGAACCGAGGGCGGATCATCACATTGATCTTGATGTCAAAATCGCGCTGCAACTGTGAAAACAACGCACGTGACGGCGTCGTCCCGCCGATCACTAGATTGGCGCACAGCTCCAGACGGTCCGCGCCGCCCTGATACGCCGCCTTGCTGGATGCATACGAGCCGACGCAGGCTTCCAGTAAACTCATGCTTCTTCCTCCACTGCGAGAAAATACAGCGTGCTGACCGCAGCGCCGGTCGCGCCGGGAACATGATGCTGCCACAATACGCCGCTGTTGTCCGCCGTCCCGGCAATGTCCAGATGCAGCCACGGACGATCTTCCACAAAGCGGCGAAGGAACAGCCCTGCCGCGATCGCGCCGCAGCCGTCCTTGGAGGTATTGCGGACATCAGCATAGTCGCTGTCGATCAGCGCCTCATACTCCGGGAAGGTCGGCATCCGCCAGAAGCGTTCGCCGGAGCGATCCGACGCGCACGTCAGTGCCGCATAGAAGTCCTCGTCGTTGGACATCACACCCGTGGCGACGTGGCCGAGCATATTACGGATCGCACCCGTGAGCGTCGCGATGTCGACAAGGTGCGTGCAGCCCTCGCGTTCCTGCGCCCACGCAAGCGCGTCGGCAAGGATGAGGCGGCCTTCCGCGTCCGAGTTGAGGATTTCCACCGTTTTTCCGGAAAACATCGTGATCACATCTCCGGGCAGCATACTGCCATCGGAAATGCGGTTTTCACAGCTCGGGATGACCGCCGTCACATTGACGGGCACGCGGTTCGCAGCCAGCGCACGCACGGCCATGGCCGCCGCGGCGCCGCCCGCCATATCTCCCTTGATTCTCGCCATGGATGCGGCGGATTTCAGGCAGTAGCCGCCGGTGTCGACGGTAACGCCCTTGCCGATGAAGCCAAGGCGCAAACCACTCTTCGGCGCGCCGGTGTAACGCAGGACAAGCATCGCGGGCGGATTGGCGCTGCTGTCGCCGACCGTGAGAAGGCCGTTCAGCCCCTTCTGCACCAGCGCCTTCCGGTCAAGGACTTCCGCTTCGACCGGAAGGTCGCGCATTGCCTCGGCCAATGCCCGCGCAAGCTGCATCGGACGCAGCAGATTGGACGGACGGTTGACCAGATTTCTGGTTTCCATAATCGAGCGCGCTAGCTCCTGCGCAGCCGCGAGCATTTCTCCGCCCACACCACTGGCATAACACGCGATTTTCGGCTCCCAGCAATGCTCCAGCGAAAAGCGCTGCTTGTACGCGCCACCGAAGATTCCCTCGACAGCCGCGCAGATTCCCGGAAATTCCAGCTCCGCCGAAGGCGAAAGGTCAAACAGGCAGCTTTCGCATTCCAGCTCCAGCACAGTCTTGACCGCCTTGCCGAAGGCCTGCTTACAGGCAAGAACATCCCAGTTCCCGCCGCGGCCGACACTGATCTCATATACACCGTCCGTAAGGCTGTAGCGCGTTTTCAAAAAAGGAGCGTCGGTAAGCACCACACGTGCCTGCACCGGCTCCTGATCGTAAATCTTCATGGTCTCGTTTCCTTTCGCGTTTTCTTTGATTATAGCAGAATTTTCCTTGAAGTCAACGGTCACCGCCGCAGCGGAAGCAAAGAAATCCCGGCAGGCTGAGCCTGCCGGGATTGTTTCAGTTTATGCGGTTTCTGTGTTTGCTCCGCTGTATCAGTTGCTGCGCTTCTTCCGCAGGAGAACTGCTGCCGCAAAGACGGTGATTGCCGCGGACATGGTCAGAACAACAAACCAGATATTCAGGTTGCTTTCGTCTCCTGTCTTGACATTGGCCTGCTTCTCGCCGCAGCGGGTGCACTTGCCATTCTTGTATGTATGGCCGAGCGCATCAATATCCTTGCCCTTTTCAAGCAGCTCGCCGCAAGCCTTGCAGTAGGTATCGCCGGTGTAGCCCTTCTCGGTGCAGGTCGGCTCCTTCGCATCACGAACCTCGGTCTCCTTGTGGATGCCAGTTGCCAGATGCTCTGTCACATCGACCGTCTCGTCGTTCTGTTCGGTCTGCTTCAGCGTTACTCCAACGGATGCCTCGCTGCACTTTGTGGGATCAAGCGTAAAGGTCAGCGTCGCCACAGTGTTGTTGGCTGCAAGGCCGTCAGGCGCAACATAGCCGAAGGTGACCTTGCCGGATTCATCCTTGTGAGAGGTATACGGAACAACAGAGCTGACATCAGCGAGCGTCAGCAGGTCTGCGTCATACTCGACCGTCAGCAGGCCATTGGTGTTCTCGTCATCACCCTGCGGGACGACCGTAACGGTTACGGTCTTTTCGTCCTCTGAGATGCTGATGCCGGATGCAGGCGTGACAGCGCTCTCTGTGGGCACCGGAGTGAATGCCGGCTGGGCGATCTGCGTCAGTTCGGACTTAATGCCTGCAAACTCAGGATTTCTTCTGGCCGCAGCGGAACCGTCCGCAGTCGTTGTTGTCGTATCGGACTTCTGGTTCGGGACGGCGCTGTAGATACTTGCCGGCCACACGCCGTTGCCGAAGTTGCCCGCATATTCGGCCACCCAAAGATGCGTTGCGTTCTGGGGATCCCACTCCGGTTTGCCGCTGTCATTTACGCTGTACTTCGCCGGTACGCCGTTGGTCGTGTAGGTCAGGCGGTAGAGATCGCTGGCATCACCGTTGAAGTAGGAGAGGTACAGCACCGTTGCGCCGTCTTCCTCCGTGGCCACCATGGAGCAGAAGAGATCATCGCCGCTGCCCGGGCAGGCGAGCTCCGGAAGCGTAGACTTAAACCAGTCCCAACCGACGAAACTCAGCTCACCAACTTCTTCTTCGTCGCAGAATGCGCCAATGTGGACATATCCTGCATCGTCAATAAGGGCATAGATTTCGCCTTCCACAGTATTCCAGGTAGGCGTTACCATTGCATTGCCAAGCTGGGCAATGGAAATAAGCTTCTTGCCGCCAGTTTTTCTAAGAGAATACGACATATCGAACGCGCTGTTGGAGAATTCTCCGGGCTCGGAGAGCGGAAGCACATAGATTCCGAAAATGCCGGTATACAACGGCTTATCTGCCGTAGAGTAGTATTTACTGTAGGCAAGATCCCACACAGGAATATTGCTTCCGTTAATGGCGATGCCGCCGTAAGTCGCAATGTTCTTACCGGTTGCGGGGTCGACCAGGCAGAAATTGTGCTGATCGCCGTCGATGAGATAAACTCTGGAATTGAGCTCGTCATAGGCCGCAGCAGCAACCGACGTGCTTTCCAGCACAGCCGTAGAATTCCATACAGCATCGGTTTCAAGGTTCCACTTGTAGAACTGAGCGAGCGCCTTGTCATCCTGAAGTGCACCGGAAATGGTCGTGTGGAGAACCTTGACCGTAACCTCGCAGCTTGCAGTGGCGGTGGGATCCTTGACAGAAGCCGCCGTGATGGTTGCAGTACCTTCATTGACCGCGGTCACAAGGCCGTTCGCGGAAACCGTTGCAACCTTCTCGTTGGAGGAAGACCATGTTACGCCGTCAGGCTTCACGCCGAACGGGCTGACCTCTGCCGTCAGGCGGGCATATGCGCCTCGGAACAGGCTCAGCGAATCCTCGCTGAGTTCCACGCTGAGCGGCCCGTTCAGCTCTTCCTCGTTGAGGTTGATCTTGTAGGTCGCATAGTTGCCGGCATAGTCATAAACCTGTACGAGCAGATGCGTCGCTGCCTGCATCTCAGCGTCCATTTCGACCTCAAACAGGTCGGTATGGCCCGCTTTGGCGCCGGCGGGAGTGCTTTGGCTCGTTTCCGTTTTGCCGGTATCATAATCAATCAGAGCGACAGTCGCGATATAACGGTTATCCGAAGCCGTTACAGTCAGCTTCTTCGTATCAGAGGTAATGCTCGTCGCCATGGAAATGTCGGTAATCGTCGGTGCAGTCTTATCGACATATGCGCTGTAGACCTTTGTCGCACCATTGCCAAGCGCATCCCAATGCGTAGTTCCATCGGGATCAACATTGTATTCCGGCGCGAGCGTCAGTGCAAGCTGAAGCTGCGCATCCTCCGGTGTTGCGGAGAGATCGTCACCGAGAGAAATCGACCACTGGATATTCTGCCACTGGCCGCCGGCCGTGGTAGCTTTGTAAAATGCGCCCGTATTTGCACCCGTGTCCGCGTCTATGTAGACCTTTCCTTCTGTGTCCACGAGAGAAATGTGGGAATTGGCAAAGTTGCGGATCGCGGTAAAGGCAATCGTATCGAAAACCGTCGTATCCGTGTTAATGGAATCACGCGCCGGATCGTAGAAACTCTCGTTGATAAAGGGGTTGCCGCCGAATGCATAGGTTGAGGTGTCGCCCTTCTCTCTGGTGGTGAGGAGCTGATACTGGAGAGAATCGTAGGAAGTGCCGTCGAACATATACGGCAGTCTGTCCTCCTCGCCGGAGACGAAGTAGTCAATGTAGCTGCCCACGTCGAACATAGAGGAATCCGTCCAGTTGCCGTAGTAGCCGAGCACGGGGATGGAATGGCTCGTTCCCTCAACGCCTTCGGCGCTGGCAAGCTCCGTGGCGTAGACATAGCCTTCAATGTATGTGCCGGTGTCGCCGCTTGCCTTGTCGTAGGCATCCAGCGTATTTTTGTCCAGCGCAACATTCACCGTGACATGGACGCTTTCGTTTGCAGGAACCTCTACTGCCGTTTTTCCGATCTGCTTGAAGAAGAGATAAGCGTCGTAAGTGTCGATGCCGCCGTCTGCATCAAAGTCGGCATATTCCGCGTCGTTGATCTTTTCGCGGACGCCGGTCACATAGTCCAGCAGCGCCTGCCCGTCGGCGCTCGTGATCTTGCCGTCGCCGTTGAAATCGCAGTGCTTCATTTCTTCCGGCGCTGACGTCTCGACGAGCTTTCCATCAATCAGGAAAGTAACGGTGGACGGAACCGGAACGGTCATCGTGTCTTCGTAAGCGACACCATCATCCGTGTAAACGCCCTGCGTAAAGAAATCTGCCGACAGGGAGAATGCGGAAGCAGTATCGGAAAGATTGTTGATCGTGTAGCCGAAGCTGAACGTTCCGGTTCGTGCGGGATCGTCACCCAGTTCCGCCTTAATCTTGCCGTCTTTATAGGAGTCGGTCGCATCCGCGTCCATCATCAGATAGCTGCCCGCGGAGATGGCCGCACCGATATTCGCAAGGCCGGCGCCCTGTCGGAGAACCGGATAATAGGTGTTCTCGGCCTCAAGCATGGGCTCCGCTGTGGACATCAGGAGACTCTGCATCAGTGCGCGGCGTGTCAGGCCGGTCTTTTCCGTGAGGCCCTTCGCGTCGATATGCTGCGCCAGGAGTGCTGCCATGCCGGAAACCTGCGGCGCAGCCATAGAGGTGCCGGACATATTCTGGTAGCTGCCGCCATTCATAAGAGAATAGATGTTGCCGCCGGGAGCGATGATCTCAGGCTTCATTTTCAGGGAACCGGGAATGCCCCAGGAGGAGAAGCTGCTGACCGTATAGTAGTCGCTGTGCTCAATCGTCGCCTCAACTTTGGCGGAAATAACCATTTTACCGGTATAGTAGAGGACATTGCCGGAGGCATCCTTCACCGGGGTGGAGTTTTCCTTGACCAGGGCAGCGTCCTTCTGCGTGATGGAAATGGCCGGTTCAGTTTTTGTATAGGCGGCAAAGTCCATCAGCAGCGTACCAGGCTCGTTGTTTGCAATGATCGTCGCAATTGCGCCGTTTGCAACAGCATTTTCAGCCTTCTGCGTGAAGTCGATCTTGCCGCGGTTGCAGATCGCAATCTTTCCGGTCAGAACATCCTTGATCGAAGCAAATTCTTCCGCCGTGCCGATGGAATCCAGATAGACATACTCATGTTCGCCCGCAAGCGTCGTAATGGACACATTGGTGTAGGGCTTGCCGTCCCTTCCATCGAGATTTTCCGAATAATACATCTTATTTTCGGCAACTTCAATATACTTGCCGGTTCTGCCGATGTTCTCCACGGAGGCTACGCTCAGCATATTGGTGAAGGTGCTGGGTGCGCCGACGGTTGCCCAGCTTGCGCTGTCGGCATAAGGTGCGCCGACAATGGTTTCATCGGCCCATGCACCGGAGTTGCCGGCGGAGGCTACAACGACAAGGCCGCTCTCGACAACTCGCTCAAGGATCTTTTCATACTTTGCCTCAGCACGGGAATCGCCGGTCCACGCACCGCCGAGGGAAAGGTTGGCAGAATCTGCTCCAAGGACGATTGCGTCCTCAATGGCGGCCATATAGTCGCCTGGATATGCACCGCCGGATTTACCGAAGACCTTCATAACCAGAATCTGTGCATCAGGGGCGACGCCCTGCGTGAGAACGGAATCCAGTGCGCTTGCATAGCCGTCCCCGCTCTTGACGTAGCGGTTCGCAGCAGCAATACCGGCAACGTGAGAGCCGTGATCTCCCGCAGTATCATGGTCATGGCCAATGTCCAGACCATTATCCACGTAGTTGAAGCCATAGGGAATCTTCGCGTCAACATAGAGCTGCTCTGCCGTGACATTCTTGTTTTTCGAAACCACGTTCAACTGAGAGAGCAGCCCTGCGGTATCCTCAGCCGTCATCAGCTTGGCGCCGCTGTCCTTTACGGCGTAGGCAAATGCATCCGGGTCAAGAGAGGGATGGTCAATGTCCGCACCGGTGTCAATGATGGCAATCTTTCTGCCGGCGCCGGTATAGCCGGAGGCCCAGGCCGCGATAGAGCCGATCATCTCGTCGGAGGTAGACATTTTGGGATCCACCGTCTCGTCACGATTGACAACACACGGGTCATAGCGTTTCTCAACGAGAACTTCTTTCACGCCGTCGACCTTTTCAATTTCCTTGATCTGGCCGTATTCCACATTGGCAGAAATAATATTCGCTGCGAGCGTCAGGTTCCAGACAACATCAAGCTCGCCGCCGTCGAGTACCTCATCGGAGATCGCTTCTTCCACTTTCTCCTGCTCATTCTGGAGATTCCGGCGATAGCGCACCGCTCTGCGGCTTTGCGAGGAAATATCGTCCGCAGTGAATCCCTTTTCCAGTGTGGAGGGAGTATCCAGAACAATGGAAACACGGACAATTTCCGTATCCTCATAGTCCGAAGTATCCTCTTTATCTTCCGCGTTTACGTCATTCTTATTCGGCAGACTGACGTTATACTCGTCATTGTCCACCTGCTCAAACGTAAGCTTCTTGCCGCTTTCTGTCGTTACATCCGCGCTCTCAACCGCCAGGGACGGCAGGACGAGACCGAGTGCAAGAACAAAAGCCAGCAGCACTGAAACAGCCTGTCTCAAAAAGGTCTTGTGTTTCATATGCTCACACTCTCTTTCTCCGGTTTGACCGGCAGATTTACGATTGATCTGGACACCTATTTCCCTTCCTCGGCGCGTCCATATAAATCTGTCTTTACTATACATTTTCGTTCACAATAATTCAATAATTTGTGACATTTTCTTTACAAATACAGTGTAGAAAATAGCGATTTAAATCACTAAACTTTTTGTGTATTTTTCCAATTTTCTGTTTTCAGCTTCTGATTTCGCCTCAACATGTGTCTTTTTCCTCAAAATTATTTAGTTGTCTTCCATTTTTTGTGCAGCCGGACAGTGACTTTCTGGATTCCCTCGGGACAGACAAAAACAGAGCCTCTGACCGGAGTCGTCAGAAGCTCTGCTTACTATACATATATATACATCCCGTCACTTCGCGCTGCGTTCAAGAAGCATTGCATCGCCGAAGCTGAAGAAACGGTAGCGCTCCTGTACCGCCTCGCGGTAGGCGCGCATGGTAAAGTCGTAGCCTGCGAAGGCGGAGACCAGCATGATCAGCGTACTCTCCGGCAGGTGGAAATTCGTCACCAGCGCATCCATCGCGCGGAAACGGTAGCCGGGATAGATAAAAATATCCGTCCAGGCGGAGCGTTCGGCAAAGCCGCCGTTCTCATCCGCCAGCGATTCCAGCGTGCGGCAGGAGGTCGTGCCGACGCAGACGATGCGCTTCCCCGCTCGGCGCGTTTCGTTCAGAAGTGCGGCCGTTTCCGCGGAGATCATGCAGAATTCGGAGTGCATATGGTGCGCGGTAACGTCCTCGACCTTCACCGGTCGGAAGGTGCCAAGACCCACGTGCAGCGTGATATAGGCCAGATGCACGCCCTTCTGTTCAATTCTTTCCAGCAGCTCCTTCGTGAAGTGCAGGCCGGCCGTCGGCGCGGCGGCTGAGCCGCTCACGCGGGAATAGACCGTCTGGTAGCGCTCGCCGTCCTCCAGCTCTTCCTTGATATAGGGCGGCAGAGGCATTTTGCCGAGGCGCTCCAGAATTTCGAGAAAAATTCCATCATAGTGAAACTGCACAAGGCGATTGCCGCTTTCCAGCACCTGCGTGACCTCGGCCGTCAGCGCACCGTCGCCGAAGGAGATCTGTGCGCCCTCGTGGAGCTTGCGGCCGGGCTTGACCAGGCACTCCCATGTCTTGTTGCCGCGGTCGGTCAGCAGCAGGACCTCGACCGCGCCGCCGGTCGGCATCCGCTTGCCGAGCAGGCGCGCAGGCAGCACGCGGGAGTCATTCATCACGAGGCAGTCGCCGGGATTCAGATAGTCGATCAGATCATAAAAATGACGGTGCTCAATTCGCTGCGTCGCCGGGTCAAGCACCATCAGACGGGAGGTGTCCCGGCGCTCCAGCGGTGTCTGTGCGATCAGCTCCTGCGGCAGGTCATAGTAAAAGTCACTTGTTTTCAATGTTTCCGCTCTCTTTCCATGAATATCTTGCTGTATTATAGCGCAGGCGCGGAAAAAATGCAACCTCCCGCACCCTTTCCGGCGTACTTTCATACAATGGTACGGAGGTGTTTTTATGAAAGAACCTGTCTTCACTGGCGCGGCGACCGCCATCGTCACGCCGTTTCTGGAAAACGGGATCGATTTTGAAGCCTACGACTCCATACTCGCACGCCAGCTTCACGCCGGGATCGCCGCCATCGTCGTCTGCGGCACGACAGGAGAAGCATCCACGCTCACGCCGGAGGAGCGCGAGGCGCTGATCCGGCACACGGTCGCCTACTGCGCCGGGCGCTGCAAAGTCATCGCCGGCGTGGGGACCAACAGCACCGCGCAGTCGGTGCGCCTTGCCCGGCAGGCCGAAGCCTGCGGCGCGGACGCGCTGCTCGCGGTCACGCCGTATTACAACAAGGCATCGCAGGAAGGACTTGCCGCGCACTATTTCGCCATTGCAGATGCTGTGCAGCTCCCGCTGATCGCCTACAACGTTCCATCTCGCACCGGTGTGAATCTCAAGCCGGAAACCTGCAGGCTGTTGAGTACACATCCGCGCATCAACGGCGTGAAGGAAGCCGGAGGCGACATTTCGCAGGTCGCACACATTCTAAACCTGTGCGGTGAGGACTTCAACGTCTGGTCCGGCAACGACGACCAGATCACCGCCGTCATGGCGCTCGGCGGGAAGGGCGTGATCTCCGTGCTCGCAAACGTCCGGCCTCGCATCACGGCGGAGATCGCGGAGGCCTGCCTACGGCAGGATTTCCCAGCGTCCGCCGCCCTGCAATGCCGGTATCTGCCCCTGATCGACGCGCTGTTTTCCGACGTCAATCCCATTCCTGTCAAAGCAGCGCTGGAAGATCTCGGTCTGTGCCGCCAGACACTTCGCCTGCCGCTCACGCCGCTTTCACAGGAAAAGCGCATCCGGCTCCGCTCGGCTCTGCTCACCTGCCCGGAATAAGAAAAACCCGATGCGGTTAGCCAACCGCATCGGGTCGTTTTTATTCCAGAACGGAAGTATCCGGGCAGGCACCGGTGCGCTCGGTCAGCAGTGCCTTTACCTCCGCCAGCCGCGGCAGCGACGGAAGCGCACCGGGGCGGGAAACCGTCAGCGCTGCCGTGTGGTTGGCAAAGCGCAGTGCCTCCTCCCAGCCCCAGCCGCAGCAGGCGGCCGTGCAGAACGCACCGACGAAGGAATCCCCCGCCGCAGTCGGATCAACGGCCGTGATGTTCTCGGCGCATGGACTGTGATAGACGCCGGTGTCATTGCAGAGCGCCGCACCGGCGGAGCCGAGCGTGATCAGGACGTTCTTTACACCTCTGTCGCGCAGCACTTTGGCCGCCGCTTCGACATCCTGCCAGTTGACGTTTTTCCCCTCTCTGCGGATTGGAACGCCGGTCAGGTCCGCCGCCTCATGCTCGTTGGGCGAGAGATAGGTCAGGCAGCGCAGCAGCTTTTCGGAAAGCGGCGCGGCAGGCGCCGGGTTGAGCATCACCTGCACGCCCTTTTCATGGGCAAATTCCGCGACCAGCTCGTTGATCTCCATCGGGATCTCCAGCTGGAGAATGACCAGATCATATTCCGCGATCCCATCGCGCAGGAATTCGACGTCCTCCTTTGTAATGGTCATATTGGAGCCGGGCAGGACGAGGATACGGTTCTGTGTGGAGCCGTCCGGCTGCTCTTCCAGAATGATCATCGCGCAGCCGGTGGACTCGGTTTCGTCGAAGAGCATATGCTCCGTATGTACCCCGGCCGCCTTGCAGGCCGCGAGGATCTCCTGCGCATTGCTGTCGCGGCCCAGTTTGCCCAGCATGGTCACGTCCGTGCCGAGCAGCGCCGCCTGAACGGCCTGATTTTCCCCCTTACCGCCTGGTGCGCTGCGGAATTTTTTACCCAGCACGGTCTGTCCCTGGCGCGGGAAGACCGCCGTGGTTGCGGTCTGATCCATCGCAAGGCTGCCGACTACAAGAATTCTTGGTTTCTTCATATCCGTTTTTCTCCCGGTATCAGTTGATCTCGTCTGTAATGTCCATCAGCACGGAGCTTTCGCCCATGACCTTCGGCAGCGCGCCGTCCCACTTTTCATAGAAGCGGTTTTTCAGCACGCGATCCGTCAGACTTTCTTCCAGCAGACGGTTAGCATCGGCCTCTGCCTGCGCCGCAATGCGCAGCGCCTCCGCCGTCGCTTCGGCATTTGTGATGGCAACCTTTTTGTCCGCCTCGGCCTTGGCAACGGCGGTATCGTTTTCGATCTTCTGCTTTGCCTGCTCCTGCTGGGCGATGGACTTCGCCGCAATCGCGGCGTTGTAGCTGTCCTCAAAATCCATCTGATTGATGGTGACCTTGAGGATTTCAATGGTATCCGCGCCGTATTTCTCGTCGATGGAGGCGATGAGTTTTTCCTTTACCTCCGGCTCGATGCGGGAGCGCACCGTCACCTCGTCCGCCGTCAGCTCGACCATGGCAGACTTGATCGCCGAGGCAACGATGTCCTGCGAGATGAGGGAATCGGTATTCGTCACGTTGGCAAAAATCCATGCCGAGCGTTTGGAGGCGATCTGGTAGGTCACGGTCACTTCCGAGGCATAGACGGGCGTCTTCTCGAAGCTCTCGCCCCAGATCTGCGACTTGATCACCGTATCCTGCTGCTTGTTGTTGACGAGCTTGATGTTCTGTGCAAAGGGAATTTTCAGATTGAAGCCCTGCGGAACGATCTGATTCGAGATCTGTCCGAAGGTTGTCCGGACGCCGGTGTAGCCCGTCGGAACGATTTCAAAGGAAAAGCCGAATACGAATAGCATCATGCCGATCAGGGTCGCCGCCCACCAGCTTTTCCGGTGCGTCACCAGCGCGGCGACCGCGCCGCCGATGAGCGCAAGAAGGCCAAAAATCACAAAGACAACGTTCATAATTTCTTCTCTCTTTCTGCTTTTTTTCTGTTTGGATTATACCATGCCGGAAAGAAAAAGTAAATACGAACAGACACAAGCACAGACGATTCAAAAAAGCCGCCCCACGCATCCGTGTGGGACGGCTTTTCTCACGGCACAGAGAATCTGCGCTATTTTGATCGTTATTCTTCAGCACCGTTTTCCAGAAGCAAAGAGCAGCTTCCCGAAGGACTCCGGCTGATGGAAGTTCGGTTTTTCGCCTCCCACCGGGTTCCAGCAGGCATAATGCGGATGAACGGTCTTGTCGCCGCATTTGTAGAAATTCGCATGGAGACAGCTCCCAACACTGCCGAAATATTTTTCGATCAGAGAAAACGGCACCTCATATTGCAGAATCCACTTCTCCGGCGTAATGCAGCTCACCAGACGAAGCTGCTTTGCATCGACCGGAATCGGTTCACGGTCAAAGTCCGCATGAATCGTTCCCAGAGGATTGATCTCCAGATTGATGTATTTCAGCGTGTCCTCCGTCCGGAAGAAAAACTCCAGGCAACTGTCCTCGCAAACCTGACTGTTATTTTCCGTTTTCTGCGCCAGAAGCGGCCTTTCATCCATCTCAAAGTGTACAAGAAGGCCGGAGGCAGTGCTTGCGAGCTTTGCCGTTGTGGTGATTTTCTTTTCAAATGCCGGCCAAGGGAAGCAGTTGACCGAGAGCGCCGGAATTCCCTTCCAGATCGCGTCTTCAACGCCGACGTCGCCGCCGAGCACTCGCTGTACGGTGTACTCTTTCATCCTTAATTTACCTCATCCTGCCTGTTTTTCCTGATTGACCATGGCCAGTGCCTCCTCGTCCGCGACGAGGGTGAAATCCGGGTGGAGCTGCAAAATGGACGCCGGAATCTGCGGCGTGACTGGGCCCCAGAAGGCATCCTTCAGGATCGCGGCTTTGCTGCTGCCCGTCGCGATCATGACCACGCGGCGTGCCTGCATGATGTCCAAAATGCCCATGGTATAAGCCGTTTTCGGCACGAGATCGATGCTGCCGAAGAAGCGCGCATTGGCTTCGCGCGTGTCCTGTGTCAGCTCGACGCAGTGCGTGCCCTTGACGAACTCGCCGCAGGGCTCGTTAAAGCCGATATGTCCGTCGCGGCCAATGCCGAGCAGCTGCAAGTCCACGCCGCCGAGCGACCGAATCAGTGCGTCGTACTTCTTGCCCTGTCCTTCGGCGTCCGGGTCGAGCCCGTCGGGCAGATGGACGTTTTCCGGCTTGATATTGATGTGGTCAAAAAAGTTGTGGTGCATGAAATAAGCATAGCTCTGCTCGTGCGAAGGCGCGAGGCCGACATACTCGTCCAGATTCACGCTGCGCACTCTGGAAAAGTCCACGTCGCCCTTGTTGTACCATTCGATCAGTTGCCGGTACGCACCAATGGGCGAGCTGCCCGTAGCCAAGCCAAGCACGGAATCCGGCTTGAGGATCACCTGCGCCGAAATGATGTTGGCAACCTGACGGCTTGCCTCCTGATAGTCTTTTGCTTTGATTAATCTCATTTCAATTCCTCGATTCTTTCTAACAGCAGCCGCACGCCGCCGTAAATGCCCGCGTCGTTGCCCAATGTTGCAAGAACGATCTTCGTATTTTTGCAGGTGAACAGCGTTTTTTCGTAGAAAAAGCGCCGGACGACGTCTGTCACGATGCTGCCCGCCCTGGACACGCCGCCGCCGATCACGATGATCTCCGGATTCAGCACGCATGCCATGTCCGACAGCGCGCTGCCGAGAATCTGTCCGAAGCTCTCCACCAGCTCCACGGCGATTGCGTCGCCCGCCTTGGCCGCGTCAAAGATATCCTTGGCCGTGAGCGGATTCTTTTCGCGCAACACGCTGTGCGCCGACGTGCCGCTCAGCCGCCGCTCGGCCATGCGCACAAGGCCGGTGGCAGAGGCGTACTGCTCCAGACAGCCCTTGCGCCCGCAGGCGCAGCGCTCGGTCTCCTGCGGATTGACGATGACGTGCCCGATCTCCCCCGCCGAGCCGGTCTCGCCGTTGACGAGATAGCCGTTGACAATCAGCCCGCCGCCGATGCCCGTGCCCAGCGTCAGGACGATTGCGTTGGAATAGCCGACGGCACTCCCCTTCCAGAGTTCTCCCAGCGATGCGACGTTGACATCGTTCGCCGCGTAGACAGGCAGGCCGGTCAGGCGCGAAAGCTCCGAAGCGACCGGATAATTCTCCCAGCCCAGATTGACACTTTTAATCGCAACGCCGTCCTGCGTCATGGGACTTGGAACGCCCACGCCGACCCCAAGGACGGAGTTTTCTGGCAGTTTCTTCCGACGTTCCTGAATGGAGGCGGCGACATCCGGCAAAATGCGCGTGCCGCCGTCCCGCGTGTCTGTCGGGATCTCCCAGCGCTCCAGCAGCGTTCCGTCCGTTTCAAAGAGGCCGAGCTTGCAGAACGTTCCGCCGACATCGACCCCGAATGCGTAGTTTTTCATAGTCTTAGATGTACTTTTCAATGATTTTCTGCATTTCCTCAAACTGCTGCTCCATATCGCGCACGAGCTTGAACTGCGTGCGGCAGCGGTCGAGATTCTGCTCCGGGTAGGAAATGTGGAAATACCGGTCGCCGTCGAGGTAGTCCGTCAGGAAGCGGATGCCGCATTCCAAGGTCATCAGCCGCGCGCCCCACGGCAGATACGCAAGCTCCGCCTCCGTCAGACCGCCCTGCGCACCGGCGATGAAGTTTTTCGCATAGATTTCGTATAGTTTGATGTCAAAATTGACCTTTGACAGGTCCTTCTCGTCCTCTGCGCTGTGGTTCGCGCCGAAGCGGATGGAGTCGCCGAAATCGTTGATGGACAGGCCCGGCATGGTCGTGTCGAGGTCGATGACGCAGATGCCCTCGCCGGTCTTGCGGTCGATGAGGATATTGTTGAGTTTTGTGTCGTTATGCGTCACGCGCAGCGGCAGCTTTCCCTCGCGCAGCGCCTGAAGTGCGACGGAGCAGTCGGCTTCCCGATCGAGGACAAACCGGATTTCCTCCGCGACACTTGCCGCGCGCTGCATCCGGTCTGCCTCGCGTGCCGCCAAAAACTTGCGAAAACGATCCTCGGTATCATGGAAATGCGCGATCGGCTCGTGCAGCGTCCCGGCGGGAAAATCGCGCAGCAGGTACTGGAAATGGCCGAACGCCCGCGCCGAGGCCGCGAACAGCTCCGGCGTCGCGCGCTGGAAACAATCGGTCCCCTCAATGAATGGCATGACGCGCCAGACCTTGCCGGCGGCATCGGTGAAATAGGGCTTACCATCGCGCGTGGGCAGCAGGCTGAGCGTTTCGCGGGCGGGATCGCCGCCGTTCTCTTTGATCTTTTCGCGCAGATAGTCCGTGATGCGGACGAAATTCTCCATCAGCTCCTCCGGATGCGGGAAGGCCGCGGAGGAAAGGCCCTGCAAAATGAAGCGCACGCAGTCTCCCTCCTGCGGCTGGCAGAGGACGCAATAGGTGTCGTTGATGTGGCCGCAGCCATAGCGCACCGCACCCACGAGCGTTTCGGGGAAATCATAGGCCGCGAGAGCCTCCTGTAGGCCGGATTTCAAGTTTTCCTTGTTCATGCGTTCTCCTTTCATGTCCAGAGCGGCTGCTCGGTCAGCGTGCTTCCGTCATAGGTAAAGCTCTTGACCTCGAATTTCCCGAAGGAAAGTGGGTAGTCCTTTCCGCACAGGCAGAGCGTCACGGAAACGGGCGCGGGATTGTTGTTGATCAGGCGCAGCGTGCAGCCGTTTTCCGTCCGGTAGAAGCTGACGAGCGAAATGCGGCGATTGGAAAGCTGCAGCGTCTCGCGCGCCGGTTCGCCCGTCCCATGCGGAAAGAAATTCAGGCTGTAAGGCTCGTTACAGAATTCCTGCGCGTTGTTTTCCAATTCCTCGCACCTGTCGTAGGACAGGCGGAAGGAGAATTCATGCCGCCCCTGCTCGATGTACGGAATATAACGATTTTTGTCGATCAGCTCGCGGATCCCATTTTGATCCTCGATCGGATGCGCACAGTAGGCCGCGCCGCGCAGGAGCGTGGCAAAGAGGTCGTTTTCCTCCGCGCTGAAGCCGTAGGTGCAGTTGTTGTAAAGCGTCAGGGCATTCTCACCGTCGGCAAAGCCGACAAAGCGATGCGCGGTGATCTCCCTGCCGTCCTTCGGGAAACTGTCCGTGCCGAAGGGGATCTGCCCGAAGAATTCTCCGTCGAACGCGGCGGGAAGTTTGAGCTTCAGTGCCTTCCGCTGCTCGTTCCAGAGCACATTTATGCGAACGTCGGTGTAAGGCAGATCGCGGTAGAGCTTGTAGGAGATGCGCACGAAGCTAGCCCCAGCCTTGAAAAAGCTCTCAACCTCGGTCAGAACCTCGCCCGATTCAATGACGTTGACGTTTTTCAGCTTGCCGAACGGGCCGGTTTTGCAATCCGAGAGGGCAAAATTCTGCGGGTTTTTCCCGATTTTGTCCATGTACCAGCCCCAAGGGTCGGCGTTGTCATCATAGAGCACCGGCTGGAACGCGCCGCCCGAAAGCAGCTCGCGGCCGCCCACGACATAACTTTCCAGAAGGCCGGTTTTCCGGCTGATACACAGCGTCTTGAGGCTGTCGGAAAAGACGATCTCATCGCCGGTGGTTTCCGGCAGATACTGCTTCGGCGTCACCGCGACCTTGAAGTCCACGCGCGTGATGCCGAAGGGCGCGAGCGTACAGCGGTACGCAATGCGCTTGCGGCGGTCATAGTGGATGTTCGACAGCTCCTTGATGCACTGCGTGGGAATTGCCTTGCCGTTTTGATAGGCGGTCACGGTATACTGCTCGGTATCGGAAATGAGCGCTTTCGGCATCAAAAACTCCGTTTCGCAGACCGTCTCACGCGCATAAGGCTGCGGATTGTAGATAAAGATTGGGAATTCTCCCTCGCCTGCCTTCGCCGCCTGCGAACAGAGCGCAAAAAACGCCTTGTCAAATTCCTCCTGCAGCAGCTCCAGGGCGAAGTCCGCCTTGCGCAGACTGCTCTTTTCGCCTTCCTGCGCGCAGGTGCCGGAGTAGATGTCATGAAATTCCAACATTGCAAGACGCTTTTCCGCCTCGTGAAATGCCGCTTCGTTCTTGTGATACAGCCCGTTCAGCTCCGCGTGTGTGCAGAGCTTTTCGGTGGTAAAAAGCCTGTTTTCCAGCTCGATATGCTTACCCTTGATCGATTGCATCGACGTATACGCGCCGATCAGGCAGGGCTGGAGCGAGCCTGCATATTCCGCCGTTGGGGTAATCTCGGCAAAAAACGCCTCGGGCGTGCTGTGGACAACTTCAATGTCCGATTCCTGGATATAGGCCGCAACGTCCTGCAAATCCTTGCGTGAGGGCACGCCGCCGTGGTTTCCGACGCCCCATAAGGCGACGCCGACGTCCTCTGTGTCATAGGCGGATGCTTTCCTGCGAATGTCCGTCAGCGCCGTGCCGAAGCCGCTGCAATAGATGCTTTCGTCCTCGCAGCGCGTGGCCTTGACGCAGCTGCCGTCCTTGCCGACCCAAACAAATTCGCGGGCGGGCAGCGCCAGCATTTCCGGCATCGGGCGGCAGAACAGATAGGAATCAAAGCCGCACTTTTTCAAAATCTGCACCAGCCCGACGGAGTGGCCGAAGCTGTCGAAATTGATGGCGGTCGTCGGGCGCGCACCGAATTTCTCCTGAAAATAGCGCCGTCCGAGCATGATCTGGCGCACAAAGGCCTCGCCGGAAGGCAGATTGCAGTCCGGCTGCAAATACCAGCCGCCCATGATGTGCCACTTCCCTGCCGAGACCTGTTCCCGGATCGCCGCAAAGAGCGCCGGGTCCTTCTGCTCGACGAATTCGTAGAGCAGCGCCTCGTTGTGGTTGAAAATATAGTCAAATTCCCGGCAGAATTGCTCCGCCTGCCAGAACGTGGAAACTGCCTCGCCGAGGCCCTCCTCCCAGTCCCACATCCAGACGGGATCGATATGGGAATTACAGATCAAATGGAGTTTTTGCATGCTTATTTCCTCATTTATGCCAGCCGTGCGTTGACTTCCTCCGGCTCCGGCACGCTGGAAATGCCGCCGGGCTTGGTGGTGGAAAGTCCAGCCGCCGTGCAGGCGAAGCGGACAGTCTCGCGCAGCTCGGCCTCGGACAATTCTTCCGGGCGCTTGCCGGACTGCATAACCTTCCAGACCGCGCTGCCGCCGAAGATATCGCCTGCGCCGGTCGTATCGACGACCTTGACGTTCTTCAGACTGTCCACATGGCCGCAGGCGTTTTGATTTTCAAACCAGCAGCCGTCCGCGCCGCAGGTCGCAAAGACCAGCTTCACGCCGTAGTCGTTCAAAATCTTCCTTGCGCCCTCCTGCGGGTTCAGGCCGAACAGGAACTCGATCTCTTCATCGCTGATCTTGACCACATCCGCCTGTGAAAGGCCCCAGAGCATCTGCTCCTTCGCGGTATCCAAGTCCTTCCAGAGCGGCTTTCTTAAATTCGGGTCGAAGGAGATGAGCTTGCCGCGCTCTTTGGCGTAGGCCACGGCGCGGTAGGTCGTCGCGCGCGCAGGCTCGTCCGTCAGCGACAGCGTGCCGAAATGGAATGCCTTCGCGTCGTCGATGAGAGGCAGCTCCAGCTCGCTGAAGCGCAGCTGCGTGTCAGCGCCGGGCTTGCGCGAGAAGGCAAATTCGCGGTCGCCGTGCGCGTCCAGCGTGACGAAAGCCAGCGTGGTGAACACATCGTTCGATGCGACGATGCCGCGCGTTTCGATTCCTGCCTGTTCCAGTGTGCCGGTCAGCAGGCGGCCAAAGGTGTCCGCACCGACCTTGCCGAGAAGAGCGGTTTTTCCGCCGAATTTCGTCACGGCGGCAAGGAAATTCGCAGGTGCACCGCCGGGATGGGCGGCCATCGTGGGATAGCCGTCGGCATCCGCGGAAACGCAGGTAAAATCGATCAAAAGCTCGCCTAAGGCGACAACATCATACGCCATGGCTCAGTCCTTTGCTGCCGGATACTCGTTGCAGAGCAAGCGGTAGGGGGCTTCGTCCTCCTCGATCTTTGGGAAACGGCCGACAGGCGGATTGAAGCGGTTATCGGTGTTGTCGTCGTTGCACTGGCTGACCTCGCCAAGCAGCACCGCGCCCGTGCCCGGCTCGACCTCAAAGTCGTGATACATGTACTGCTGGATGTGGATGCTCTCGCCCGGTGTCAGCTTGACCTGCGTGCCGGCGGGGACGGTGTAGGTGCGGCCGTCGCAGTGGACGGTCACGTCGGATTCCTTGTCGATGGACTCGTCGGGCAGACTGTTATAGACGCGGATGAGAATGTTGCCGCCGCCGCGGTTGATGATGTCCTCGGTCTTGTACCAGTGGAAATGATTGGGAGAATACTGGCCTTCCTTCATGAAAAGCAGCTTTTCCGCATAGACCTTGGGATACTTGTCCTGCATCTTGCGGTTGCCGTTGCGGATGGTGATGAGCGACATGCCGACCTTGTCAAAATCGCCGAGGCCGTAGTCCGTGATGTCCCAGCCGAGCATACAGTCGCGCACCTCGTCGTACTCATGGCCGACATGCTGCCACTCGTCAGGTGTGAAATTGCAGAACGGCGGCAGGTAGCAGTGCTCGCGTGCGCACATGGCCTCCAGCTCTTTCAGAGCCTTGTTGATTTCGGAACGTTTCATAAAGCTACTTCCTTTCTGATGCTTCTAATCTCTAAAGTTAAGGAATGATTCATCCCGGCGCTGAAAGCGCACCGCCTTGCATCTGCACCGCGGCATTGCCGATGGCGGTCGCCTCGGCAGGGCCGAGAATGACCGTGCAGCCGGTTGCTTCAGCCGTCAGGCGGTTGAGATACCCCGCATTGCTGCCGCCGCCGAGAACGCAGAGCCTGCGGTAATCCGTTCCGCTGTCCGCGCGAAGCCGGCGCACGGCCTCGCCATAGCACCGGGCAAGGCTGCGGTAGACCACCGCGGCAAGCTCGCCCGGCGTTTGCGGCACTTGCTGCCCACTTTCGCGGCAGGCCGCCTGCAATTCCGCGATCATGCTTTTCGGCGCGAGAAAGCGCTCGTCCTCGCAGTCCACAAGGGAGGCAATCTCCGCCTGCTCCGCAAGGCCGCACAGCTCGGCAAAGCCGTATTGGTTTTCCAACTCGCTGCAATCCGGCGCGTCGCGCTCCACGCCGAGAAGCGACCACGTCCCAGAGCTGAGGAAAATGGTGTCCTTCCCGCACTGCGGCATGGCAGCCACGGCGGAGGCCGTGTCATGCGTCGCGGGCGCAATGACGCGGCAGTTGAAACCGGCCGCGCGCTGCACCTCCGGCGTCAGCTCGCCGAGGATCGTTCCGGGCAGAACGACCTGACAGAACATGTCCTTCGGGAAGCCGAGCCGCTCGATCAATTCATGATCCCACTGCCGAGTATACGGATTCAAAAGCTGGCTCGTGCTGGCCTCGGTGTACTCGTTCGCCTTGCGGCCGCAGAGCCGCCAGTGCAGATAGTCCGGCGTCATGAGGAAGGTTTTTGCCGCTTCCAACTGTTCCGGATGCTGCAATTTCAACGCCATAAGCTGGTAGATCGTGTTATAGGCCGCCTTTTGAATGCCTGTTCTGCGGTAAAGCGCCTCCGGCGTAATGATCTTCGACACCTCCGCATCCATGCCGTTTGTCCGGCTGTCGCGGTAGCCGACGAAATCACCGATCGCGCGGCCGCTTTCGTCCAGCAGAACAAAATCCACGCCCCATGTGTCGATGCCGACGCTGTCGGGAATCTCTCCCAGCTCCTTGCAGCGGCGCATTCCTTCAAGAATGTGCGCAAAGATCGCGTCATAGTCCCAGCAGAGATGACCGTTTTTCTCGGTCATGCCGTTGGGAAAGCGGTAAATTTCCTGCATGTTCCCGCTCTCCGGCCGGAACAGAATGTGCCGGCCGGAGGACGCGCCGATGTCAATGGCAAGGCAGCTCATTTGTAGAGCGGACCGTAGGCGGCGCAGGCGCGGTAGTCCTGCCCTTCTTTGTCCATGCCGAAGGCATTCCATGCGGCCGGGCGGAAGATGTCCTTCTCCGGGACGTTGTGCATGCAGACCGGAATGCGCAGCATGGAGCATAGGGTGATGAGGTCGGCGCCGATGTGACCGTAGGAGATCGCACCGTGGTTCGCGCCCCAGTTCTGCATGACCTCGTAGGCCGTCCGGAACGCAGAGCCTTCCTTTCCGTCGCAGCGCGGTGTGAACCACGTGCAAGGCCATGTGGGATTCGTGCGCTCCATGAGGGTGTCCGTCACCTCGTCGGGAAGCTGCACCGTCCAGCCCTCGGCGATTTGCAGCACCGGGCCGAGCCCCTGCACCAGATTCAGGCGGATCATGGTCGCGGGCATCTCCGCGCGGGTGACAAAGTGGCTGGAGAAGCCACCGCCGCGGAAGTTATCAAAGCCGGCCTCGCACCAGACGGTCGCATCAGTCATTTTCTCGATGTCTTCAAGGGTCACGTCCCACCACTGCTTCATGACGGCTTTGTCCGCCTCGTCCGTGCAGACGCCGCTGGCGTCCAGACAGGCTGCGCCGGAATTGAGCAGGTGGATGATGCCGCCGTTCTGCGCGGCCTTTCCCTTGAGATCATAGCCCGTCACGCGCTTAACCGCCTCCGGCGACCAGTAGGTGCGCACGTCCGCGAAAATCTGCGCGCGGTGGGTCAGAAGGCGCATGAACAGCATTCCGAGGCCGTTGAGCACGTCGTTCTCGGTGGCAAGCGTGTACGGCTCGCGTGCGCCGTTGTGGTCAAAGGTCGAGTTCAGGAGCGCTTCGGGATAATCGCAGTTCGGCCAGTGATCCGTCCACTGCCGCTGACCCTGGAAGCCGCCGGCAATGGCGTTGTGGCCGAGCATTTCCTCCTCAAAGCCCGCGGGGAGGTTCGGATTTCCGCACATCAGATCCTTGATAATGCAGTACATTTTCACGGTGAATTCCCACTGCTTTTCCTTCTGCTCATCGGAGAAGCGGACAAAGTCCGGGTTATCATCGCGTCCCTGACGGCAGTGTGCCTTCGTCCATGCAAGGGCGCGCTCGTACTCCTCGTGGTCGTAGATGCCTTCCTCCATGCGGCGCAGGATCTCGACCTCATCGACCGATTCCACGCGCATGCCGAGGTAGCTCTCCACAAAGGCCTGATCCATGATGGAACCGCCGATGCCCATGCACTGCGAGCCGATCTGCAAATTGGACTTGCCGCGCATGGTGGCGGCGGCGATGGCCGCGCGGCCGAAGCGCAGGAGCTTTTCCTTCACGTCCTCCGGAATGGCGGTCACGTTCTGCACATCCTGCACCTCGTGGCCGTAGATGCCGAAGGCAGGCAGGCCCTTCTGCGCGTGTGCCGCGAGAACGGCGGAAAGATACACCGCGCCGGGGCGCTCCGTGCCGTTGAAGCCCCAGACGCCCTTGATGGTCTGCGGATCCATGTCCATGGTCTCCGAGCCGTAGCACCAGCAGGGCGTGACGGAAAGCGTGACGGCGACACCCTCTCGACGGAACTTGTCCGCGCAGGCCGCCGTCTCCGGGACGCGGCCGATGCTGCCGTCGGCGATCACGACGCGCACCGGCGCGCCGTCGGAATAGCGAAGATTTTCTTCAAACAGCTTCTTTGCGCTCAGCGCCATGGCCATGGTCTGCTCCTCGAGCGACTCGCGCAGCTTCATCGGGCCGCGCCGTGCGTCGATCACGGGCCGGATGCCGATGGCGGGATACTGTCCGATGTAACGTTCCATAAACTCCTCCTTTAGTCCTTTGCGTGCAGCATGGGATCGTCCGGCTGCCAGACCTGATAGCCCGGGTGGCGGCCGGTGATGCGATAATAGCTGCGCAGATCGATGAGTTTGTCAATGTTTTCGCGGCTGATGTCGCGGCTGCCGCCGAGGATCACCGCGTTGATCGTAATTTTCGCCCAGAGTTCAAGGCTCTCCATGCGGTAAAAGGCCGTGATAACGTCGCTGCCCACGGCCAGCGCGCCGTGGTTTTCCTGCAGCATGACATCATGCTCCTGCAAATACGGCTCAATGGCGTTCGGCACCTCGACGGTCGATGGTGTTCCGTAGGGAGTCAGTTGGACAGCGCCGATTGCTGCAACGTCTTCGATCATATTATACATATCCATGGCCTTGTGCGCAACAGCAAAGCCCGTCGCGCCGGGCGGATGCGCATGGATCACGCTGCGCACATCCTCGCGCTTGTCGTAACAGCGCAGGTGCATTTTCAGCTCGCTCGACGGCCGCAGTCCCTCGGCCGCCTCAAGGACATTCCCCTGTCGGTCAACGCGCAGGAGCTTCTCCGGCGTGATGAAGGACTTGCTCATGCCGGTCGGCGTGGCGAGGATCGTGCCATCGTCCAGCAGCGCGCTGACGTTGCCGTCGTTCGCCGCCACCCAGCCGAGCTGCCACATTTTGTGGCACACGTCGCAGACCTGTTCTTTGATTTCTGTAATCTGATTCATACCTTCCACAATACTCTGATTGGGGAACGCACAAGGCGTGCGTTCCCCTGTTCAGATTTCCTTAATTGATCGTAGTATTTACGGCGCTTTTCTGCAAGCTTGCAGAAGATGAGAGCCGCGACCGCCAGCACACTGGAAATGCCCAGCGTCAGGTACAGGCCGATGTTCATGGAGTCGTCGGTCTTGACGGGCTTCTTGCCGTCGTCCGCCTTCTTGAGTTCTTCCAGACGGCGCTCCGCTGCAAGCAGCGTATCGAGATTATCGACGAGTTTCTTTTGTTCCTCGGTCAGAGCGTCATAGGCCTTGCGCGCATTCTGGATCTTCTTCTCGGATTTCAGCGTGACTTCGCCGATGGCGTCGATCAGCTTCTTGACTTCCTCGGCTGCCTTTGACATCGCTTTGCGGGCTGCATTCGACGATCCGCTTTGTGTGCGTGATGATCCTCTCATAAGAGCTGTCGCCGTAATTGCAGTACCAGTCGTTGCCGCCGTAGACCGGCGCGGCCGGCATCCTCGGATTCGGGCACATGGCGCGGCAAAAGCGCTGCGCCGCTTCAAAAGGATCGCCCTCCCCGGTCTGCATCACAATGCGGCAGACCTCCAGCGTCCGTCCGTTCAGCAGCACGGCATCCGCACCGCAGGAGATGTCCGCATAAAGGGAAATCCCGTCTTTCCTGATCTGCCACCAGCAGAGGCCGGACGGCCCGGTCTGCGCACCGAAGCACTGCGTTTCTCCCTCGGAATACGCCAGAAAGTACCATGGCATGACCTCGGCTTCATCCGGCTCGTGCCACGAGAGCGCGCCATAGCCGCGCTCCCACTGATCGGCCAGAATTTTTGTGCCGTCCACAAAGGTTACCGGCCAGAAAAGTTCGATCCGCCGAACGGCTTCTCCGTGCGCGCAGACGCGAAGCACCCCGCCGCCCGCGCAGGCCGCCGTCTCAGGCGGGCAGTTGTACGCATAGGCAAGACCCGGAATGTCCGCTTCGCGCCAGTCTCCGGCGTGCGGAAGCAGACAGTAGCGCGTGTGATGCTCGCCCTGATCGGCCTGCGAACTCGGATAAGTGCCGCACTTGATCAGCGACAGCCGCATCACGCCGTCGTGAATGGCGTAGCCGTACTTGTTGTTGTCCAGAAGCGCCACGCCGTAACCGGCCTTGGCATAATCCGCCCACTTCTGCGCACAGACCTCAAATTTGGCCGCATCCCACGAAGTATTCTGATGCGCCGGACGTTCGACCGCACCATATTGGATCTCATAAGTCGCCTTGTCCGAAAGGATGTCCACCGGGAAAGCCGTCTTTAAGAAAATATGATGCTCGTGCCAGTCCGCGCAAAGCGAAACGTCAATTCCGGGCCGTTCACGATAGATCGTGATCGTCTGCTCCAAGGTTGAATGCAGGAAACGCCGGCGGATGACAACACGCGCGGTCTGCGCATCCTGTTCGACGTGCAGACTCTGCACGTCGTTGATCTCCCATTTCTTTTCCGTATAGTAATTGCTGATCTCCCAGTTGTCGCAGTTGCGCGGATGGTCGTCAAATGCCTCCAGCACATTGGCGCGGCCGGTAAGCACCGGCCGGCGGTTGATTTTATCATAGATGCCCGTCAGGCAGCCGGTCTCATCCAGCTCAATGGAATAGGGCCGGTTTTCCATATGCGTCGGCGTCGCCTTGGGCGCTTCGCCGGAATCTTTCAGCATCTCCGGCCGGACGACCTTCCAGCCCCACGCCGGAACGTCTTTCACAAAAGCGGGCTGCCCCGCGACCTGAATCATGCCGTCGCGGCAGACGCCGGTCGGATTGTAGACCAGCACGCCCTTCTCTGCACATTGATCGGCCAGCGCCTGAAGCGCGCGATCCCTGCGGGCAAGATTCTCTTTCAGTAGCGCCTCGTACTGCGCCGTAGAATCCTCATAGACCTCCGGAATCGACGAACCGGGAATGATGTCGTGGAACTGATTCAGAAGCACCGTCGTCCAGTCCGCATAAAGCGCCTGCTTTGGATAGGCCGCGCCCGTCAGGAGCTTTTTCGTCAGGCTCATGCCCTCCACCGTTTGCAGGAGGAACTCGCTGCGGCGGTTGTAGTTTTTATTCTTGGCCATGGAGGTATAGGTACCTCTGTGCCGTTTGAGATACAGCTCTCCGAACCACTTGGGCAGTTTCTTGCCCTCGACATACCTCACATCTGTACGCAGCCGGACAGCCTGTTTCTCATGCCGCAAGGTATCAGGAAGTCTTTCCGAGCACGATCTGGCAACATATAAGGAGACACCATGAATTTTCCCTATCTTCAAACGAACAACAAAGAGATCAACACCGCCTATCGTCTCGCCATCGCGACCCTGGCCGCAAACATTCTTCCCTTTCAGGACGGAATCCTGACGAGGCCGGAGCCGGTGATCATCGCCGGCTTGGGCTATTCAACGCCCTGAACGAGAGATGCCGCGATCAACACATGGAACGCAGGTGCGCTGATCTGCCCGGAGATCAGCCGCAGCACGCTGGAATCCGTTCTCACGGAGAAGGACGGCATTCTGCGCATCGGCGGCGAATACTGGGACGCGATCATCTGGGTCACCGGCGCGTGACAGCTATACCTCTGCACCGGCGACCGTGAATTTCTGGCGCATGCCTACCGCGCTGCCGTCAACTCCCTCGCCTATTTTGAAGCCACGGAATTTGACGCCGAAAAGAATCTTTTCCGCGGTCCGGCCTGCTATGGCGACGACATCGCCGCCTATCCCGATGTCTATGCCCGGCACGGCACCAGCGCGATCATGACCTTTGCCAAACAGAACCGCGAGCTTTGCGTCGATACTGGTGTCGGCATCCCCATGTTTGCCCTCTCGACCAACTGTTTGTATTATCATGCCTACGTTCTTGCCGACAAAATGGCCGCCGCGCTTGGGCTGCCGTGCAGCGCCTATGCCGAAAAGGCCGCTCGCCTCAAGAACTCCGTCAACGCACATTTCTGGTCGGAGGAAAAGCAGAATTACACCTATTTGTGCGATCCCTTCGGCGGCTGCGACCATCAGGAGGGTCTTGGCGCGAGTTTTGCACTGCTGTTCGGTATTGCGGACGACGAAAAAGCGGAAACAGTCCTTGCCCACCGGGACACACGAAATTCGTATTCTGCTGGCCTAACGCAGTTTTCCCTTTTCTGCTGCGACCGTCTTCCAAGGAATTGTCCCCCCTCTCCTGTAATTCGTATATTCAATCAGCATAATCATGCCTGATTTTGGCAGATTGTTTTCAAGTCGCCTTGCAGGCAAAAACCGGGCACGCAATATGCCCGGAAACGGTTGATGCGTCTGGCTTTGTGCCAGACGCATCTTCTGTTTTGAGAAAATTTCTTATGAAACTCTGTTTCAAATCCGCAGAATTCGATAATAAAATGTTTGGTCTGAACATGATAGATCAACTATCAAATTAGAAAAACAAAATCGTGACCAGTGTCAGCGGTCACGATTTTGTTTTTAAACGCATACGCACAAACAGCAAAAGGAAAGCCAAAAATTTTCAAAACCTTTAAAGCAGAACGAAACACATTTTTTGATTAAAAAGCTCTAAAAACGTGCTCCGTTTCTCTGTCAGTCAGCGGCAGAATAGCCGCCGCCGACGTCTTTGCCGAGGTCGCAGGTATAAACCCACTCGACGACATCACCATCATGAAGTTCATATCGCGAGCAGCCGTAATTGGGGAACCAGCCGTTGACACTGTACATCCAGCCAGACAGGGAGCCTACATCAAACTCATAAAGATTATTGATTCCTTCCACATAGGCGCTGTTGTATATGGGTGTCCAGCTGGACTCCATATGGATCTTATTCTCCCTGCACACACGCTGCAGTACATCAAAGACGCTTTCCCCCTCACTGAAGGTCACGGTGCTGCGCGGGAAAATCACACCGTCGGACGGAACGAGCGGCTTTTTCTCCTCGTCGCACTTGTCCCAGTTGTTCAGGATCGTGGCGCAGGAGATGGAAAATGTGCAGGTGGCCGCACTGCCCTCGGTTGCGGTGCCAGGCTCCACGGGCGCGGGACGTCCATCCGGGACGGGGTCAGTCTGATAGCGATCCTTGTCGGCGGAGGGTTCGGTCTCCTGCGTGGGTGTCTCACTCTCGCTCGGCGCTTCGGTCTGTGTCGGTTGTTCGGTCGTGGGCGGTGCTTCCGTCTCGGAAGGCTCAGCCTCGGTGTAGACAGACGGCTCCTGCGTGGGAACGGACGAGGCTTCCGGAACGGTCTTGCCCGCGCAGGCGGTGCAGAGCAGCAGCGCCAGCAGCAGCGCAGTCAGCCGGAACATTCGATTCTTCATACGTTGCTTCCTCCTGAAAGAGCCGTGCGCAGAGGTGCGGAAAGCACCCCTGCGCCGGCTTTTTTTGTTTATTCCGTCTTGAACTTTTTCCGGGCAAGGACTAATGCTGCGGCCAGCGCGAACACGGACAGTGACAATACAATGAACCACACTGCCACACCGGAATCACCAGTCGTGGGCGTGGTGGGCGTCACGGGGGTCGTGGGCTTTGCCGGTTCAAATTTAATGGCCACGTCGCGCATATCGTAAAGACCGGACTGTTTGTTCATGAGGCGGTAGTACGCGGCCAGTGCGTAGTAGCCCTGTTCGGTCGCCATGCCGTCCAGCTCGCCGTTAGCGATGTGCTTGAAGCCGCCGCCTTCGACATAGTAGCCAGCCAGCGCATCCAGCACGGTCTTACCGTTCTTCGCGAAGCGGCTGTCTTCGGCCGGATCGATGCCCAGCGCCGTCAGTGCCACAAGTACCTGCGCGTTGGACTCGCAGTTTGCGTTGCCCCAGCTTGCAAAACCGCCGTCTGCGAGCTGCAGTCCGGAGAGCACGGTCAATGCCTTGTCCACAGCGGCCTTGATGGTCTCATTGCCGGCGTAGTAGGGCGCGAGCGCCTGAATTGCCATCGCGGTCATGTCCGCGTCAGCGAGATCGCCGTCCAGCGCCCAGCCGCCGTTGGCCAACGCAGCGTCTAGAATGGCCTGCACGAGTTTCTCTCTCGTCACGTCACCGCTGACGGGGTAGACATGGCTGTCCAGCGCGATCAGCGCAAAGACGGGGCCGTTAATGCCCTGCTTCTGGATGTAAGCCATGCTGTCCATGCCCTTGAGCAGGTTGTGGCCGCCGACGTTGGTGACATCTCTGCCGATAGCTGTCAGTGCCAGAATGATGCGGGAGTTATCGGTCGATCTGGAGCGATGGAGCCGCTCGTTCTGGTCGGCATGCGCCTTGACGTACTCCACGACGGCGTCATAGTAGCCGTCCGGCACGGTGCGGCCGGAACGCGCCAGACCCAGCGCCATCCAATCGCCGCCGATGGAACCGACGGACGGCGTGCCGAGCGCGGTCAGATAGTCGCCGGTGGTGGTGTAGATGTGCTCCAGGAGTGCGGCCAGCTTCAGTTCGGCCAGCTTCTGCTCGGCAGCAATCAGGGTGTCGTAGTTCTCCACGCGCGCCTTCTGAGCGTCGGTCAGCGCTTCATAGGCCTCGCGTGCAGCGGTGATGGCCTTCTCGGAATTGAGGGTCACATCGCCGATGGCATCGATCTTGGCCTCGACGGCGTCGATCTCAGCCTGTTCGGCCTTTTTCAGCGCGGCCAGAGCGGCCTCCGCAGCGGTGAGCACCTTGTAATTGCCGACCTGCTTCTGCTGCTCCTCGGTCAGAGCGTCGAACGCTTTGCGGGCAGCGGCGATGGCCTCCTCGCTTTCGAGCGTCACCTCACCGATCGCGTCGATCAGGCGCTCTGTTTCCGCAACGGCGTAGCCCTCCAACTTGATGACCAGCTCCGGAAGCCGCGTCATCACACCGGCCGAGGCCGTGCCGAACTGAGGGTCGATGCCCTTGGTGTAGGACACGCCGCGATGGGTGGGCACACCACTGAAGCCGCCGATCTTGATCGAGCCGTTGAGCACATAGGTCACGCCCGTCGTATCCTCGGGGATGGTGAGCGTGAACTTCTGGCGCTCGGGGTTTCCGTTGAAGTCATAGAGGCCGAAGGGCCCGGGCAGAACGCCCTGGAAGCTGTGGCCATCGTCGTCGTGGTAATACACAAGGAAATTCTGGTTGAACACGCCGGACAGCTTCTCTTTCGGTGAGAGCAGATCATGGAACTGCACGGTCACGGTATCACCGGGATTGAACTCAGTGTTTTCGGGCAGGACGTTGCCGTCCGCATCCAGAAGATCGTAGCGCACCTGACGGGCGGTGATGACCTGATAGGTCGCCACGCCGTCCTTCTCGATGCGGACGATATGACGGCCGGTGGTCAGACCGGTGATGGTCACGGCGCCAGTCTTGGCATCGACGTTCACACCCTCGGTGGTGAAGCCGGAGAAGGTCATGGCCTTGCCGACCGTGGAACGGGCGATGCTCACGGTGCAGCCGGATTCCGGTGTGAAAGTGTAGCTCGCGCCTGCGGTGCCGAGATAGAACAGGATGTCATGCTCTGCGTCCAGCGCCAGCTTGTCGTCGGTGAGCGTTCCGGCGGAGCCGGTGCGATCCATCTTCATGTTGGTCGCAATCGCGGATCCGTCCGCACCGACACTGACGACGAACACGCCCGTGCTCTCCGGCCAGATTGCGGAAAGCACCTTGCTGTCGGTGCTGCTCTGCGCCTGCTTGTGAGTCATGGCGTCATAGGTCACCAGGACGATGGCCGTTCCCTCGCGGTTGGCAGTCACGGTGGCCAACGAGGAATTGTAGGCATCGGGCGTGACGGTCAGCAGGTCACTGGGCTTGCCGTTCAGATCGAGCACCTGATAGTGCACGTCCGGCAGTGCGATCTTGGCATTCATGAATCCCTCGATGGCCTGCCAGTTGCGGAACACGTCCAGCTCGAAGTGCTCTCCGACGGAGAGGTTCTTGTAGCCCTGACGGTTGATATTCAGATACACGTCCGCGCGGTCATAGACATTGTTTTTAAAGCGGTAAACGGTGGAGGCGGAGATATCGTCGTCCATGTGCAAGTCGTCGCGGGTGACGGTGATGTTCTGCGCGGCCGTCCACCTATCAAAGCTCCAGTAGGTCACGCCGTCGGGATTCTGCACCCGCAGGAAGTGGTTCAGACTGGTCGTCGTGGGCACGCGGAAGGATGCGGTCAGCGTGCCGTCGCCGTTGTCGGTCGTCTGCACGGGATCGATGAATGTATAGAAATAATAGTTGCCGAAGGTGCCGGCCACGACGGTGGAGCCGGCGGGCGCGGTGATCTTCACGTCCAGTCCCTGCGGGATGGAGGCGCTGAAGCTCAGCGCGCCTTTGTCCACAGTCTCCGAACCGGTCTTGGTAACGGTGATGGGGAGATAGTCATTCGTCTTATCCCCGATGGGCTTCAGGGTGACCTTCAGCGTGTCACCCTCGAGGAAGATCGCAGAGGTGTAGACCGTGCCGTAATTGTTGGCGGTGCCGAGGGCGGTCTTGCGCAGGGTGCCGTCGGGCGCGGTCTCGACGTACTCGATCGTGTAATCCGTGCCGACCTTCCAGCCACTGTTGCTGGCGTAGATCTGGTTTGCACGCTGGAGCACGAAGGCGCAGTCCTCTTCGCCGACGGTCACGACGATGCTGCCGTTGAAGTCGCCGTTGGCATCATAGCCTTCGACGAGGTAGTCGCCGGGCAGCATGGTGGTGGCATACTTGAGCTTATAGCCGTCAGGCACTGCGGTAAGGTCGGCCAACAGGTCGGTCGCGCCCTTCACGCCATTCTGATAGGAATAGACCTTCAGGTCGGCAAGCTGGGCGTTGTGCAGGCCATTGAATTCCACGTTGACCTTGGTGTGCACCGCGATCTTTGCGGTGGGGTTCATAATGGCATAGACCTCGTCGTCGCTGTTGGACAGCGCCACGAGATAGCCGGTCGCGGCCTTGTCTGCGACGAAGGAAGCCGTGCCGTTTTCATCGGTGACAGCATTCTGAATGGCAGTCACTTCGCCGGTGGCAGGCTCCAGCCAGCCGAGCCGCACACCCTCAAGCGCCTTGGCAGCAGCCTTCAGGGCAGCCCCGTCCTTATAGAGATACGCGCTGACTGCGTAGAAGCCCTTGACGGTCACATTGACCTTCTCGCCATCAACGACGGCGGCGGGCGCGTCGATCCATGTGTAATAATCTGACCATGCTTCGCCATCCTGGTAAAGGAAGAAATCTACAGTATCGCCGTCGTGCACAGCCGTGTTTGTGACGAAGGTGCCGTTGTAGCCGCCGGAGGCGGATGCAGTACCGTCGTTGGGGAAGCCCTCATTGACAAAGAAGCCGAAGCTGTCAGTCAAGCCAAACGTGAGCGAGACCCAGCCCGTGCTGCCCACACTCAGATAGCTCGAGGCTGTCTGCGGCGTGAAGTCCTTGCCAAAAACCAGCTCATGCGCTTTGACCAGCACGTCCAACGCGGAAACACCCTCGACGCTGTCGGTAAAGCCGTAGCTCTCGGCCAGATCGCCGGAAACCTCCACAGTCTCGATCCCGTGCAGATAAGCGCCAGCCGCCTGCGAGCGAACGGTCACATTGGCCTTGGGGATGCGCTGGCCGGCCTTCACGGTGACGGTATAGGTCGTGGGAACGACCGCGGATGTGTTTTCTGTGCCTTCTTCTGCGTCGCCGCAGCGGAGGGTCAGCACCGTGCCGTCCTCCATGGGGATGGATGCCGAGCGGCGATAGCTCGTCTCGCCCACGGTCAGATAGACCTGATTACACTTATTGGCTGCCGTGACTGCAACGGTCACATTGGCCGGTTCGGTCAGGGTCAGGGTGTATTCCAGAGTGTCCTTGTCAAAGGCAGGAGACAGCGTGCCGCTGCTGAAAGACAGTGCCGACAATGCTGTGTTGCTCTTCGTGCTCCAGTCGCCGCCGATGTCTGCACCATAGCCGGTTTTGGTGTATAGAACGCGGATCTCGTCTCCGGCGGCCAGTGTACCGTTCTTGGCGGTAAAGGCAGAGAAGGAGGCGTTCACGAACCAGTCGTTCAGCGTGCCCATCCAACCGGATTGCGCGCCGCCGTCCACTTCGGCAAGACCGTTCACCTTACCGAGGTATTCGCCGCCATAGATGCTGCTGGCTGTCTCGTAGGAATAGTGATTCTTTTCCAGCGCGTATTTTACGCAGCTCATCATGGTGGAATCATCCTTCAGGGTGATCCATTCATCTACCAGCGTTCCCTCCCATGGAGCGCCGTCGGCCTTGTTCCATGTGGAGTTTTCCACACGAACACGAACCTGGCCGTCGTGACCGTCAACTGCAAACACTGTGACAGGCAGCAAAGACAGCACCATAGCCAGTGCAAGCAGCAGCGATAACACTCGTTTTTTCATACTTGCGATCTTCCTCTCATAATTAATAATATTTGGCAACGCCTTACGGCGGAGTTGCAGAAAACCAAAACGCCCATCTGCCATTCAGCAGACGGGCGCACAAATCTGCAACACGGATATTTCTATCGCATTGTTGAGTGTTCGACCCCGGTGATGGCAGCGGTCTGGGAACAGCACCTTGCGTATCTGACTTATCCGGCTCAAACCGGCATCACAGTGACCCACTCGCAGGGAATCTCACCCCATTCCGCCGCCGGAGCATCCTCCAGCCGCACCGTCCCATTATTTTTTTATCATTATATCACCATACGGAAATTTTTTCAAGCAAACTCTTGGAATTTGGCAAAAAAAACACAGGAACGCAGCTGAGAAGCCCCTTTTCACGCCGTGTCCCGGGTTAAAAAAGCTCGCAATTGCCGCTGTTTCGTCATGTTATATCAATATATTCTACTAAAAACAGATAAACACCTTCTATTTCGAACCCTCAGGTTCCCTATCCATATTCCGCACTGGCAATATCAACAAAATCGTGCATGAATTTTTGTGAACTATTTTCGATGCGTATTTTGCTTCACTAACGAGAAAATTTTTCAAAAAGGCCGACCATTTCCGCAGCAGTTCGCTCCTGCGCGTCAAACTCCGGTTCAAATCTGGGAGGTCGGTCTGAAAAATCTATGGAAAAAAGAAAAAATCCGAGCATCCAAAATGCCCGGAAACAGTTGATGCGTCTGGCTTTGCGCCAGACGCATCTATACTGCTATGATAAGATGGAGGTGCCGCCCAGATTTGAACTGGGGAGTCAGGGTTTTGCAGACCCTTGCCTTACCACTTGGCCACGGCACCGAATATAAATCAAGGAACGCAGTTGGCGTTCCTTATTGTTTTTGGAGCGGGTGACGAGGCTCGAACTCGCTACCTCCACCTTGGCAAGGTGGCGC
>UQWH01000006.1 GCA_900544705.1 uncultured Eubacteriales bacterium
ACACGCCGCTGGTCGGCAGCAGGAGCAAGCTCGGCCAGCAGTATGAGCGGTTCGCAAAGGAATTTTTGGAGAGGATGGAAAGCAATGAATAACGCACGAGGTGCAACAGAATGGCGGGACACCTTCGGCGACGGCTTTGTCCCCAGCGGAAGCCGCCTGATTCAGGCACCGCTGGAGCTGCTGGAGCCGTGGTCGGATGCGGCAGGCAATACGCAGCCGTTTCGCTCCTATTCGGCGGCAGAGCTGGAAGATCTCGCCGATAATATCCGGCAGCATGGCATCATCACTCCCCTGCGGCTGCGGCCAATGGACGGCCGTTTTCAGATCCTCTCCGGGCATAACCGCTGCAAGGCCGCAAAGCTGGCCGGGCTGCGCACCGTACCGGCTATTGTGGAGGATGTGGACGATGATGAGGCAGCGCAAATTCTCGTTGATAGTAACCTCAAACAACGCCAAACGCTCCTGCCCAGTGAGAAAGCCTTCGCCTACAAGCTGCGTCTGGAGGCTATGAAGCGGTCGGCAGGGCGTCCGAGGAAAGATGCTACCGCCGATGCAGATACAGAAAATTGTGGCCAACTTGGCCACAATTTTTCCATGGCCAAGAGTCGCGATCTGTTGGCAGAAAGCAGTGACGACAGCGCGCGGCAAATTCAGCGGTACATCCGCCTGACCTATTTAACACCGGAGCTTCTGAGTATGGTTGACAGTGGGAAGCTCAAGTTGATTTCCGGTGTTGAGTTGTCCTTTCTCCCTCTTAGTATACAGGACATTGTTTTTCGCCTGATACAGGAAGATGGCATACGGCTCAGCACGTCAAAGGCACAGCTGCTGCACCGCGCCATGCCAAAAACGGAGAAGGAAGTACGAACACTTTTAGGAGAAAAAAAGAAAGAGCCAAGCATCAACCTGAAGTTTTCACAATCTGATTTTCTGCAAAGCACAGGTCTTTCAGAAGAAGAATTTGCACGACTGACGGTTGATGCAGCATTTCAAGCGGCGCTGCTTCAGGCCGCCGCAGCCCTTGCAGTAAATTACATCAAGCGCGAAAGGAGTACAGAAAATGCTGAATAAAACCATCGTCATGGGGCGTCTGACACGCGACCCAGAAATGAGAACAACAACAAGCGGAATTGCCGTTGCACGCTTCACGCTTGCAGTCGAACGTGATTTCAAGCAGGAAAACGGCGAGCGCGCAGTGGATTATCTTGATTGCGTGGCATGGCGATCCACCGCAGCTTTCGTCAACAAATACTTTGCCAAAGGACGTATGGCCGTCGTATCTGGGCGTCTGCAAAGCAGCAGCTGGACAGACAACGATGGCGCAAAGCACCGCAGCACGGAGATCAACGTCGAGGACATTTATTTTGGCGAAGGAAAGCAACGGGAGGCTGCCGAAAGCAGCGTTCCGGCACTGTCAGAGATTACAGAGGCAGATCATGGCGGAGTATAACTGGGAGGCCATATTCACAGCGGCAAATATGGAGCCACAAAAGGAACCTACCGTTCCTGCAAGCGTTGAAAGCATCGTCATGCTGCCGGTGGAAGAACTGGCAGATCACCCTTCTTACGCGCAGGGCGCCCCGTTTCGAGCCGCTTCAGAAGATCGCATTAAGCACGTGAGCGAGAGCATCCGCCGCAGCGGCATCCTCTCTCCCCTTCTGGTACGCCCTTTTGAGGGACACTATCAGATTATCGGCGGACACTGCCGGAAGCGTGCTGCCATGCGCTGCGGTTATCAGGAGCTTCCCTGCATCGTAAAAGATGTGGATGATGACGCTGTCATTGATCTGCTTCTGTCAGATAATCTGCTACAGCGCCTTGATACACTGCTGCCGTCCGAAAAGGGCCGCGCGTATAGGCTCTGGTTGGAACGCATGAACCGTCAAGGAGAACAAACAACTCTTCATCTGGTAGACCTTGAAAAGGCAACACAGGAGTTCGGCATTACCCCCAGCGCAGAATCTAAAAAAGTGGGACAAAAGTTAAATAGCCCATGGAATAGCAAAGAGCTTCTCTCAAGAATTGTCGGTGAAGGGCAGACCCAGATTCAGCGATATGTGCGGCTGACGTATCTGATCGATGGATTATTGGAATTAACGGATGCCCAAAAAATCGGGCTACAGACTGCTGTAGAGCTGTCCTACCTCTGCCGTCCAACGCAGGAGCTGCTGCTGGAATATCTTAGTTCCAGCAAACACGGGATCTCCAAAGCGCAGGCGCTGGGGCTCCGGAAGTTGGATGCTGATCTCGCCCTGCAACCGGATGCCGAAGCGATTGCCGCACTGTTGGAAGCGCCTGTGCAGCGCGCCGCTCGCGTATTAAAACTTCAACTCAAGCCAATACGCAGCTTCTTCCCGCCGGATGCCGGGCAGGAGGAAATGCAGGAAACCATCCAAAAGGCACTGGAATATTACTTCCGCAAGCAGGAGAGTATTCAATGAGAATCGAAATTACAGAAAAGGCATACCTTATGGCAGCCATACAGCGCTGGAGGCGGGCTACTACGAGCTGACCGAGCGGGAGCGACGAATAGCTTGGGACGATCTATTGGAGTTGGTAAAGCGCTGCAGGCAGCTGCTGCCCACAGCAAAGCCATCCAGCAAACCTGTGCAATACTTAGAACAGCTTTGGCTTGCCGAGCAGGCGATCAAGGAAGGGCGGCTGGATTCTGCTTGCGGCTATCTTTCTCACATGATATACTGCAATTTGCCGGAAGGAAAAGCAGACTCTGGCATTCTGGCAAATATCATAGGTCTTGTGGAGGAAAAGCCATATGTTCTTCAAAAAGTACAGGCGCACCAAAGCCGCCGGAGCAGGCAGCGAAACGTCTGAATTATTCTATACGACCCTTGAGAAAGTTGAAAGTATCAGGCAATACACAGAGCATAGGAATAACTCAACGATATCAGACACCATTGCAGTATATGATTTTGCCATCCGTGCAATTGCAAAAGACATGGCCGCCGACTCGGCCTGCCAGTTGTTCCGTGGCACGCATTGTCCATATAGCCGAGATTATTTGATCCCTTTTTTACTGCAAGGGGAGGTAAAGAATATTGAATTTGGCCGCAATGAAGTCATTGCGCCAGTTTGGAGCATCGACAGGTGGAGCGGTGCCGTCAGTACGGTCATGCAATCCGGCTTTCGCCAGAGTTTTGACAATTATACAGGATATCTGTATAAAGAACTGAATCTAATCATAATTACCAATGGCCTGCATCACACATCCATTGCATCCCTAATGAACACAGGCAGCGCCACACTTTCTGTTGTTCACCTCAGCGATTACTTTCGTAGGCTTCAAGTAGATGGAACGCGATGGTTCTATGCCACAGAAACAGGTACGCTGACCGCCCCTGTGCGTGACTACCGCTCAGCTGTACTGTATGAGCTTGCAAAGCGCCGCGCTAAAATTGCCGGAAAGGCAGAGCTGGTGCTCCCAGAGGATGAAGATATTCCACACGAACAGGACAAATTGTATGATCAACTTCTCTCCGCACAGAATAAAGTGCGTTATTGGAAAAAGGAATGTGAGCTACTGAACGCGAAACTTGATATGTCGCAGCAGGAAAACAACTAGAATATTGTACACCAAGCCGCTCCGTCTGGAGCGGCTTTTTTATTGAAATCGAAAAGGAGGGACAACATGCCTATCAGCAAAAACGGCAACACCTATTACACCAAAGAGCAGTATTTTCGTGCAAAATACGAAAACAATAATGCACTGGAATACGCGCAAAAGCAGGGCTATCCTCTCGTAAAGACCGGCGGATATTACCACCTTGCGGAACACGATTCCATGATATTTACGCCAAATGGGCAATGGTATTGGAATTCTCGTGGTTTACAGGGCGGCGCTCTGGATTTCATGGTTGCTTACGAAGGCAAGAGCTTTGCGGATGCGGTCTGCGAGCTGGCCAGAAATGAGCCAACCGCAAAACGGATTCCTCCCGAGCAGCCTACCGCACTACCGGAGCAGACGGATGCTGCCGCTTTTGTGCTGCCGCCAAAAGCAGAAAACTACAAGCGGCTATTCGGCTATCTCTGTGGGACACGGCATTTGCCTAAGTGGATCGTGCTGCATATGATCCGCGAGGATGCACTGTACGAAGGTGTCTTTACTACGCAGAGCGGAAAGGAAATACACAACGCCGTATTTGTCTATCGTGATTTTGATGGTAACGTTACCGGAGCCTATGCCAGAGGCATGAATCCGGAAACTCCCTACAAGCGCGACGTTCAGGGCAGCCGAAAGGATTGCGGTTGGCTTCTGAAGGGCATTGGCAGCAACCGGCTACAGCGTGTATGTGTTTTTGAGGCAGCAATCGACGCAGCCTCCCACCTTGCCAGCGTACCGGCAGAGCGAGGGGCCGATCATCTATCACTGGAAGGGCTGAATTCCAAGCCGTTGAGGCGCTATCTTGCTGTCCACCCTGAAGTACGTCAGATCTCACTGTGCTTGGATAATGACACTGCCGGTAACGATGCGGCATCACGCTTACAGGATCAGCTGAAGGAAAGCGGCTACCATGTTGACATTGAGCTTCCTGCGGCGGGTAAGGACTGGAATGAGGCACTATGCCTTGATACTACAGGAGAAGAGGAAATGGAACAATGAAGATCATGAACAAGACCCGCCAACAGCTCACTGGTTTCTTTCTTCAGGGGCTGAAAGAAGAAAAGCTGCCATGGCGCGCAGTATGGGATCAGAGATTGCCGCGCAACGCGGCCACTCTGAAAGAATACAGAGGTGTAAATAACCTTATACTATCCGTCGTCGGGATGCTGCGCAGCTATGATGACCCCAGATGGTGCACCTTCCTTCAGGCAAAGCAGAACGGGTGGAGCATTTCTAAGGGAGCAAAAGGCGTCCCTATAGAATACTGGGCCTTTGTCGATCCAAAGATCCAGAAAATGCTGAGCTGGAAGGAAATCCGAAGAATCAAGCTCGAAGAACCGGAGCGAATGGAACAGCTCGTCCTGCGCTGTAAGATCAGCACTGTATTCAATGCTGCCGATATCATAGGCATCCCGGAATATCTATCGGAAGCACCGCGCTTTGAAGTCGGCGCAGTTCGCGATCAACGAGATACCATTTTGAAAAACATGCATCTTGCCTATGAAGAGCATGGCAGCCAGGCATATTACAGTCCAGCAGAGGACAAGGTCGTACTTCCGCCAGAGCGCAGCTTTGAAAGTACATACGGCTACCTATGCACTTTCCTGCACGAGTGCGGGCACGCATCAGCACATCCCAGCCGTCTGAATCGTGATCTTGGTGATCGCGGCACGGAGAACTATGCCAGAGAAGAATTACGGGCAGAAATTGCAAGTGCCTTCACATCGCAGGCGCTGCATCTGAAAATGGAAGATGCAGCACTGGATGAGAATCTTGACCTGCATAAGGCATACATTCAAGGTTGGATCGGGCTTCTAGAGGATCGTCCGCAGGAACTGTTTGAGGCCATTCGTGATGCAGAGAAAATCAGTGATTATCTGCTCGTCATGGGCGAGTTTTCATTTGAGCAGCGTCCTGCGTATTTATCTTCACCGGTAGAAATTACGGCCGGAAGCATCACCTTTGTCCTGAAGAACTGCTGGGCGCGCGGCGGATATTATCTCTCTGTCAACGGAAGCGGCAGCGTCCGTGAAGAAGATTGTACCCGCGCGCTCAGGCCATACCGGGCACATATCAGCGAACTTCATGTTGCTGAAGGCATTACTGAAATAGGAAATCGCAGCTTTCAAAAGATGCCCGCATTGCAAACTGTCGCCCTCCCACACTCATTACAGCGAATCGGGCATTGGGGATTTGACGGCTGCGGCAAGCTCAACACCATTGAGTTTTCCGGTTCGATCTCAGAATGGGACACAATAAAAAAAGGAAGCTGTTTCCTGCCAAAACAATTTTCAGATGAATTGAGCCGGGCCGCCGCTCCTTTTAATTCTGGACTGTCAGAAGCCGCATCGGCAGTCCGTACCGACAGCGGCACACTTCAGCTTATTTCGCAGGATGTGGCTGACGCAGAGGAGGCGTTTGCGGAAGAATGGGAGGGCTAGGAGAGCTTAACCGGGGTACTTTGTAAAGGAAGGCCCCCGGTTAACGGCACGATTTTCCGCGTTACAAGCTGTTCTTTCTGCTTTCAGTCCGTGCCGGAGGCAATGTTAAGCGCTTTCAAGAGCGCTTAACCCCCGAAAAAGCACGAAGTGCTTTTGGAACGGCAGGATAAAGCGTGTTCCACGCTGCAAGAAACCGCTTGATTGCAAAGCAATCAACGTGTGTTCCACCGGCATTTTTTTGTGTTCCTTCGTGTTCCACGTTTTTTATTGACGATTTTCTGAAAGGATGGTAAAATGGAAGAAAAAAGGAGATTATGGAAGCTGTATTTGCTGGTGTTCGCAATTTCCACCCCATACTGGCTCTTCCTCTTTCACATTTTTGGACGTGCGCACAATCCGCCAAATACAGATAATGCTCCTGCTATTGTGGAGGGCGAAAGCAATATGGAAATCAACCTTGTAACGAATATCATTATACCAATTGCGGTTTCAGGTGCTTCTAGCGTTGCCGTCTATCTTTTCGCTCTCAGGAAGCTGCCGGATAAAATATTTGAGAAGTTACATCAAAAAATGGACCCTTCTAATAGCGTGCTCCATGACGATCACGAGCACATCAGGAGTGCTGCCGAGCGATTCCATAACGAGTCCGGTAAAGCACAGGTAGCATTGGCAAAAGACATTGGTGCACTAGTAAAACGGAGCGAAGAGCGCGACGCCGCGTATAAAAATCTCGATGCCAACCAAAAATCCGTTGTAGATGCCGTCGGGAGATTGAACGTCTTTTCTGATCTTCTGCAAGAAGTCGTACAACAGAATAATCAGCTCAGGCAGGAAAACGACCACCTCAAGCACGTAATTGAACTTCTTAGGGTGCAGCATTTTCAGAACAAACCGCGCAGCCATGACAATGACTATGGGATGGAGCTATAGCAGGAGGAAATGACACATGAAGATATATACGATCATCGGCGGTGTGAACGGCGTCGGCAAAAGCAGTCTGACCGGCGTCCTGAAGGACAGCCGCACAGATCTTGGTATGATCATCGACGTAGATAAGATTACTGCCGAGCTGGGCGGTAATCTTCTGGCTGGTGGAAAAGCGGCACTTCGTAAGATAGACTTTTGCCTCAAGAGGGAATTATCCTTCACGCAGGAAACCACCCTCTCCGGCTATCGGACAGAAAAGACCGCTCGTCTGGCAAGAGATCTTGGCTATCTTGTACGGCTTTACTATGTTGGCCTCGACAGTGTGGAAGAAAGCCTTTCCCGCATTCAGAACCGCGTAAACCACGGCGGACATGACATTGACCGCGAAGACGTACTCCGTCGGTTTTCCGGCCGCTGGGAAGCTCTGGCAGCCATTCTGCCCTACTGCAACGAGGCCGTCTTTTTCGACAACGAAAACGGATTTGAAAAGGTAGCGGAATACTCCAACGGCGAACTGCGCCGGGTTGGAGAGCGTGCTCCAAAATGGCTGCGTGATTTTTCTTCCTATCTTTCCAGCACCTACGAAAACGTACCGGAAGAGGCCGAAGAGCCAGAATTATGAATTATAAATAACGTCATAGCAGGCCGTGAAGGGACATCTTCGCGGCCTGTTTTACTTGGAGGTGAAAAAATGGAAAAAGACAGGCATCGCGCAAAGTACATTCCCTTTCGTTGTTCTTCAGAAACTGATGAAATTCTACGCAGCATTGCCGCGGCCTCCGGAAAAAGCATGAGTGCCGTGCTGCGGGAGCTTGTAGAAAAGGGTCTGGCCGCAGGCGGCTATCTCCCCGGTGTAAAAGAACTGGATCAGATCGTACAGGATGCGGTTGCAGTCTCGCTCCAACCGGCAGTTGACCGGCTTGCCAGCATCTCAGCCAAAGCGGCGCACATTAGTGCAGCCGCCTTTTTTATGGCCCTTTATACCGATCGACTTCTCTTGCCCGATTCACTGCGCGGCGATCTGGACGAAATTGCCGGTCGTGCTCGTCGGCTTGGCATTGAATATCTCAAGGTTTCCAAATCGGCAGATCTTGACGAATGGATCGCACAAGCCGTCGGGCGGATGGCGCACAGGCAGGAGGAATAATCTATGGGATTTCTCTACAAGCAGCGGTATGCGGACAGCAGGCAGGTTCCGCCGGAATCTATTCCCGGTCTGAACGTCCGGCATCTGCAATACATTGCCACCCGTCCCGGCGCCGTCTACAATCCCGGCTGCGGCTTCTCGCTCTGGGGGGCGATTGAGCCGAGGACGCGGGCGGCGAATTTGAACGATCTTGAAGCCGCAAAGGCACTTCTTCGGCAGGAATCTGAACGCGGCCGCACAATCTTCCGTGCAATCATTTCTCTGGGGGAGCCGGAAGCCGGGGAGCTTGGGTTTTATGAGCGCTCCAAATGGGCGCCGCTTGTTACCGAAAACATCCGCGAGATTGCGCGGCAGATGCAGATTCCGTCTGCTGATCTTCGCTGGATGGCCGCAATGCACCGTGTGGACGGACATCCGCACGTTCACCTATTGTTCTGGGATGCAGGGATTGAGCCGCGGCAGGACTTCATTTCAGGTCAGCGCTTTCAGCAGTCCGCCGAACGCATCCGCGCCGGATTAAACCGCAGCATTTACGGGGATGAAATCCGTAACGCACTGGAAGAAGGGAAAGCTGGCCTGAAGGATGCGCGGCTGGAACTGCGAGCACTGTTTTTGGAGAATAATCCGCAGGCATCCTTTTCCACCGTATCCGCTATAAAGGATTCCCAATTTCCTGTGCTGGCCGAAGATCTTCAGCAGCTTCTAAAGGCACTGCCCTCCAGCGGAAGTCTGAAATACCAGTACCTTCCGCCGGAGTATAAAGCGAAAGTAGACGCCTTTGCGCAAAAGCTCCTTGAATTCCCCTGTATGTCTGCAAAAGCAAAGCGTTATCTGGATTCCGTGCAGCAGGTATGTGAACTATACGGAAACGGTGCCGATTCAAAGCAGGCAGCGTTGGAAAAGGCGGAAAGCAAGCTGCAAAAGGATTTTGGAAATGAAATCATGCAGATTCTTCGGGTAATGATGCAGGAGCTTCGGCAGGAGGCTCCAACCTCTTACTCCGAATTTAACAACTGGCTTGCTCAGCAATTGCAGCTTGCAAACGATCTTGCCTATGGCCAATTACTCTCTTCTCTCCCGGCTGAACGCATCCCATGGCAGGCGCTGAACTGTCGTGAAGATTTCCGCAGTTACCGTACAGAGCTCCATGCACGTCTGTTGGAGGATGCCCGCTTTCGGGCACAGCTTTCCGCTTTTGCAATGGGGCAGCTTGAAAAAGCTGCCGACCACTTGGAAGCCGCCGCTGCTTACCGGGCATCTGTTGCCTTTGTCATGAGGGAAGCTGACCGGCAGCTCATAATGCATATCTACGAGGATAAGAGCTGGAATTGGGAGGCGGCTCAGACACATTGTTTACACCTGATGCAGCGACTGATCGCGTTGCTGGCACAATCTACCTCTCAGCAGCGTGCAAAAGGCGAACTGCACATCAAAAGAGATCTTTCCAAGGAAGCCCGCAAGGATCAAAAGCAAAGGCGCAGCCTTGCGGACACTCCGGAATTCGAATTATAAAGGAGGATTTCGTGAAAAAGAAAATCATTACAACCGTGCTGCTGCTTCCATTTTTTACGGCGGTATCGCTTCTTGCGGCTTACAATCTTCACATTCTTCTTTCCGGTGGGGCAGCATTTTCATGGCGGCCATCCGCTCTGTTTGATGCAGTTGTCCAGATTCCTTCGGTACGGCTTTTCTTCGCTCTCTTCGTTCTGCTTTCTCTGGTATTTCTGATATTCTGCCTGTTCAGCGGTAGTGAGGCCTACCATACGGGAAGCTGCCGAATCATCCCGGAGGTCAGTATTCCGGAAGCGGCAGGGCACGGTGAATACGGAACGGCGCATTTTGCATCGAAGCGTCAGATTCGAAACGTCTGTACCTTGCGCAAGCTCGATCCTAAAGAAGAACCGAAAGGCGAGGAAAAAAGCGTGCCCGGCGGTGTTCTTCTTGGCTGGCAGGGCCGCCACAAGTGCCTTTTGAACACCGATGATACCCATACACTGATCATTGGAGCAACACGCTGCGGCAAAACACGCTGCAACGTACTTCCCAGCATCATCCTTCAGGCATTTTCCGGAGAGAGTATCATTGCGGTTGATCCGAAGGGAGAGCTTTACGGCTATACTTCTGAGCTACTGCATCGGCTTGGTTACGAAGTGATTTGTATTGACTTCAAGAATCCGGCGAGAAGCAACCGCTACAACTTCCTTCAGCCGGTTTTGGACGCTGTCCTCCTCGGCAATGTGCCATTGGCTGTACAACGTGCAAGAGATATTGCCTCTATGCTCGTGCCGGATGGGGCCTTTCAGCACACAGATCCTATCTGGCTGGATGGCCAGCGTTCGGCACTTACAGCTTCAATTCTTGCAGTCTGTCTGGAGTGTCAGGATCCGTTGCACCAAAACCTTTCCAATGCCCGCGCTTTTCTTGCAAATATGTGCGCGCCGCGCGGGAGCAAGAGTCAGCTGCCTCTAGAGCTGTATCTGAAAAGTCTGCCGCCGGACAGTCCTCTGATGGCCGCTATGGCCATCGCGCAAATTGCACCATCCAAAATGCGCGGCAGCTTTTACACCTCCGCTTTGACGACACTGGAACTTTTTTCCGACCCATACATACAAAGCATGAGTTCAATCACGGATTTTGACTATGCCATGACCGGCAATCGAAAACGCGCGATCTTCCTGATTCTGCCGGACGAACGGGGCACCTACTATCCGCTGGCCTCCCTGTTTGTCTATGAGCAGTATCAGGCGCTCGTCGCTGCGGCGGATGCCAGAGGCGGACGGCTGCCGCGCCGTGTCAACTTCGTCTGCGACGAATTCGGTAACTTTGTAAAGATTCCTGATTTTGACAAGTTCGTCACTGTTGGGGGCGGACGCGGGATGCGCTTTCACCTCTATGTGCAGGACACCGGCCAGCTCTATGAAAAATATGGTGACAAGCCCGGCCACACGATCTCCTCAAACTGTGAAACTTGGATCTATCTGCAAACGGATAATACAGATACCCTCGAAGAGCTTTCCAAGCGTCTTGGCAGCTATACCATCCGCACGCCGAACCAGTCCAGCACATCTACCGGCAGCACTTCCGGAGGATATGGTCTGACCGGACGGCGGCTCTTAATGCCGGAAGAGATCAGTAAAATCGGACGTCCGTATCAGCTCGTATTCCTGCGCAATGGGCGCAGCTTTATTGCCCGTGCGCCGGATATCGCCCAAACACCATTCAACGCCATGCTTGGCATGGGCGACAAGGCTCACAACATTTCACTTTTAGAGCAGCGCCTTAATTCCCGTCCGGAGCAGAGGCTCCTTAAATCCTATTGGAACGTCTGGCTTCCATACATTCAGCTGGCAGAGAAAACCTAATCACATTATCTAAGGAGGAACACCATGAAACTTATCAAAAAAGCACGCGGTGCGTTGGCTGCCGCAACCACCCTGATCATCGGGAAATTGGCCGCCGTTTCCGCTTTCGCAGAGGAAGGCGAAGGCGGCCTGTTGGATTCCAAGCTCGTCACCGGGACGCAGAAGCTGCTGGAGGATCTTACCTCGTGGCTGATCGGTCTCTGCCTCACGGTAGGCATTGCGGCTGTCGTTTACTGCCTTATCCGCCGCAGCACCGCAAACGAGGCAGATGCGCTGTCGTGGAAAAAACGTGCAATTACTGCCGGTATCTGCGGTGTCGCAGGCGCTCTGGTCGGCGGAATCCTGAAAGCAGTTTCCCATTACTATCTCTGAGGCCAGCACCATGTATAATGCGCTGCGAGATCTTCTGATCCGTCTGATTGCGGAGATGATCGCATGGGTCACAGATACCACCTCGTGGCTCGTGGAAACGTCGCTCAGCGTAGAAAATGCCAGATGGATTTCTGACAATCCGCTCACGCTGGAGCTGATCTCCGACATCTATATGTACATTTACGGTGCGGTGGTAACGCTTGTTGCCCTGAAATTCCTCTGGAAGGGCTTTCAGGTCTATATTCTCTGGCGGGACGGCGATTCCGATGTTTCCCCGCACCATATGCTGCTTGGCGTCTGCCTTGCGCTTATTGTATCTCTCGCATTTCCTACCGTTTACAATGTCGGCGTGTCAGCGACCGCCGACATTGGCAACGGTATCGTGCAGACCATTGACACCCACTGGCCGGGCAAGGCCGAGGTCATTCAGATGCTGGACAGCGACAGCTACCTCATCAAAGCACAGCAGATGTGGGACGACGTGCTCTACCGCTTTGATGTCAACGGCAACGGCACTATCACGCCGCGCGAGATTCAGGCAACCTGTGACTATCTGCGCTCCGCAGAGCACCTTGAGGAGAGCAAAAGCTGGCTGGCCAAATACGACTACTGGATGGCCTACACCAATATGGAGATAGGTAATGTCTACGACTACATTTTTAACCCCGCCTCGCTCCTGCAGCTGCTCTTGCCGGAAGAAGGCATTACCGTGAAAGGTCTTGCACAGGGAATGCAGACACGCGATATCGCAAACCTGTCGGATGCGCTGGGAACGATCAATCTGTGGGGCGTTCTTCTGCTGGCAGTGTACTTTATCGCCTATATCGCCCTTTTTGCGCGGCTGATCGGCCGCAGCTTTGAAATGCTTCTGCTGCGCTGGGGACTTCCGATTGCCGCAGTTGGCTTGATCAACTCAGACGGCGGAATTTTCCCCTCCTACATCCAGCTCATTTTCAAGCAATTTGCAACCTCCGTGCTTCAGGTGATCGCCATGTATCTCAGCTTCTATATTGCCATGGATTTTTCCGTATCTCATGTGATCATGGGGCTTGCCATCATTGGCGTTGCCTTCCGCGGCCCGGCGCTCCTTGCGCAGATCCTTACGCCGCAGAAGCAGGGAGCAGGCGTTGGTCCGAAGCTGCACACGGCTCTGATGCTGCGGCAGCTCATCGGGCGCAGATAGGAGGGCATATGCAACAGGTATCTCAATTGATCACCGTACTGCTCATCCTGCTTCCGCTGGCCGCTGCGGCTCGTATTGTCTACTGCCTGATCGCCATGAGCACCGATCATTCTGACGATGGCAGCTACAAGCGCAGGATCAGGAACATTCTGATTTTCCTGATCCTGGCGGAAAGCATTATGGGACTTATAAAGGTTATCAGCGGCTATTTTTCGGTTTAAGGAGGGACAACATGGAAGAACATAAGGTAACAGATAACCGGCTCTACATTCCGGAGAATGTGCCCCTGCGCTGGGAGCTGCTCCGGGGATTTGGCTTCCGGGAGCTGATGCAATCCGCAGTCATTGTGGCTGCCGGAGCCGTGGGAGCGCTTCTCTATTATAAATTCAGCAGCTCGCCTATGCGCGTTATTACTGCGCTTGTCATTGTTCTCGCCGCAGGAGTCATCGCTGTCGGCCTATTTTCCCAGCAGGCGAACCACCTGTCGATTTACACCTATGCAAAATATGCCTATCAGTTTGGCCGTTCGCAAAAGCGCTATGACGACATAAAAACAGAGGAGGTCGTTTATGAAAAAACATAAGACTGCTGCAAACGAAGCGGCGCAGCAGTTTTTGAACATCGAAGGGATTCAAGAGAATCTGATCCACACGAAGGATCATTGGCTGATTGGATTTCTCTCCGTCCGCGGGCCGGACAACAAGCTGCTTGACGGCGCAGATCGGGAAGCCGCTATGCGCAATCTCTCTACGGTACTGCGCGAGGATTCTTCCTTGCAGCCCTGGCAGTTACTTTCTATTCCCCGCGTCGTAGACATGGTAAGCATCGTTGAGAAGCTGGAAGCGCTTGCAGAGGACTGCTGGCAGGAAACGACGCTGCTGCTTCTGCGCGGGGAGATCGAAGCGCTGCGGAAGCTGATGCAGGACGGTGCAAAGGAGCCTTTGCTGCTTCTTAAAATATGGGAGCACGCGGTTCCCGGCGCAGATCAGCGGATCAACCGTCGGCTGGAAATGTTGGAGCACCGCTTGCCTGACTGCGGCATTAAAGCGCACCGGCTGGAAAACGGTGAGATCAAGTGGCTTTGTAAGCTCTATGCTGCGCTCGATCTCTTTACTTCAAGGAGCGAAGAAAACACCGACATTCCGCTTCTGATCGGGAAAAAACGCCGTATTACCACAAATGTCCCGGAAAACGAAGCTGCGCAGTTGCTGAACGCGATCACCCCTGTCGGCGGCTACACATTTAACAGCAACACGCTGCAAATCGGCAATGTGATCGGGCGCTGCTACGGTGTTGTCAAATATCCGCCGCAGGTTTCCTACGGCTGGCTTGTACAGCTCATGAGCTGCCTCGATGCAGTGACCTGTCTGACCTACTATCCCGGCTCCGGTGAGCTGGGCGACGCCCTATCCCGTGCAATCCACCGGTCTGCGACCAACATGGCCGCCAGCAACGATGCGCGAACGCAAAAGCAGTATATGCGCCAGATGGAGGGCGCCGACCGCCTGATCGACGAAATGGACGCAGGAGGTCTTGCCATAGGCCATATGAGCCTTGTCGTCATGCCGTTTACGGACTGCGAGAGTGAATTCCGGAAGGTTTGCGAACGGGTCGTAGGACGCTACAGTGCCGGACAGCTGCGTCTGAAGAGCTTGGGGAATCTCCAGAAGGACGCTTTCTGCCATCTATCCCCCTTTTACGTAAATCAGCCCCGCATTGATCAGATGCTCAAGCAGATTCTGCCGCTCGATACTGTGACCGGCGGCGAACCGATGACCTCAACGCTCCTGCGTGACGACGGCGGAATCTACTTTGCAAAAACACCCTCCGGTGCGCCAATCTGCGTTAATATGCGCTACCGCGGCCGGAACCGCACCAACGGGAATCTGGTAGCCCTCGGAACGTCCGGCTCCGGCAAATCCACAGCGCTGAAGCACCTGATAGAATCCATGTATATGCTCGGCACAAAGATCATCATCATAGACCCGGAGCGAGAGTACCGCGACCTCTGCCAGAACCGCGGCGGCACATGGTTGGACGCGGGCGGCGGTATCGCAAAATCCAACCCTCTGGAGATTCGCTCCGCACCGGATGACGATGATGACGACGTACCGGCGCTATACCGTTCCTGCGCGAACGCCCGTGCCATGCACATCAAGACCCTGCTTGTGCGGCTGCGGCTGCAATTTCCATCGCTGACGGATGCGCAGCTCTCTCTGTTGGACAAGAGCCTGATTCGGCTGTATGACTCCTTCGATATTGATGAAGCCGTCAATCCGCTTGAGATTCCGTCGGTCAATTATCCGATCATGGAAAACTGGGTGGATCTCCTGCAAATGATGGTGAGCGAAAATGCTGCATATCAGCAGCTATACACGCTGCTGTGGCCGCTGGCCTATGGTTCCGACAGGTTCCTCTGGAACGGCCACACCAACATCGACATGAACGCGCAGCTTGTCTGTCTGGACACCCACAGACTACAGCCTCTATCCCAACAGACACAGTCCTCCATCTATTTTCAACTGCTATCCCTCTGCTGGGATGTTGCCTCGCGGAACCGGGACGAGCCGGTCATTATCCTTGCGGATGAAGCGCATATGCTTTTTGACCCGCGCTTGCCGGAGGTCGGTCTTTTTGTGCGGAACATCATAAAGCGCGTCAGAAAGTATGAGTCGGCACTCTGGCTGGCAACGCAGAGCGTTGCAGATATGCTCGATCCGCAGATCCGGCTGTCCGGACAGGCAATCATTGACAACACCGCCTACCGTTTGCTCTTCCATTGTGACGCCAAAAATCTGGAAGATACCGTGGACTTGTTCCGGCTCACTGCCCCGGAGGCAAAGCTGCTGGGAGGCTTTGAACAGAAAAACGCGCTCTGCCTGGTCGGCACGCAGCATCACCTCCGTGTGATCTTCGACCTCCCTCAGTACAAGCTCGACCTGATGGGACGCGGAGGAGGCAGATAATGTTTTCTACAGACAAAGCGCCGAAGTGGCTGGCCGTTCCTCTGGCTGCGGCTATCCTGCTTTTGCTGCTGTGCGGGTGGAATGTAAGCGGCGGGGAGGCAGACTCCCTCGGCGGAGGTCTGCTCGCCGCTTCCCGCGCCGAGCTTGCTGCGGTTGCTCTGAAAGAGTACGAGCAGAATGGCAACATCAAGGGCGGAGGGAAAGTCTACTGGAGCTACTGGAACAAAGGCGTCGAAGCATGGTGCGTTGATTTCGTCTACTACTGCGGCGATCAGATCGGCCTTGTCGGGCAGGACAAGCCCCTCGGCCCTTACACCGCCGCCTGCACGACTGCATGGTCACAGCTCAAGGCGCAGGGCGCTTATCTTTTCCGGGTCGGAGAGGACACGCCGCGCGCCGGTGACCTGATCTTCTGGTACTCCACTTCCGGAGGGTGTGCTGCGTCGCTGGAGAATTACGCGCATCTTGCGCACGTCGGAATTGTTGCAGATTACGGGGAGAAAAAGCTGACCACCGTAGAAGGCAACACCGGAGGCTTTGGCTCTGCCAATAATTACGTTGCGATGAAAACCTACACGGACCTCTACGGTCAATCGTGGCCGGGAGCGGCGATATTTGGATTCGCCCGAATTCAGACCAGTGCCAATGAGCTTGCGGATTGGGTGAAGGCCTTTGAGGGCTTTTCAAAATACCCGTTCTGGGATTATGCGCAGTACAGCGTTGGTTATGGCACAGCCTGCCCGGCCGACCGGCTGGACGAATACCGGCGCTACGGCATCCCGGAATCCGATGCGGAAGAGCTGCTGGAGCAGGCGCTGCTGTCGGCCGTCAATGCCGTAGACAGCTACGCTGCATCCGCCCAGCTTACGCTCACGACGGCGCAGCGCGACGCGCTGGCGTCCCTTACCTACAACATAGGCAGCGATTGGATGACCTCGAGCAGCTACGCCGGATTCCGCAGTGCGATTGCAGCTCCCGTGGACGAGCAAACTGTCATACAGGCGTTTGCGAATCTTTCTCACGCCGGAGGCAAGGTGCTGCCCGGCTTGGTTGACCGCCGCATCTGCGAAGCGTGGCTGTATTTGCATGGTCAGTACATCACGAGCAGTGCAGACACCGGCTATACATACGTCATTTCCGGTGATACCGTCATAGTTGAAAGGAGAACGCCATGAAGCTCTTATGGATTGGTACAGAGGCGAATAAACCGGCAGAGGCAGCGTTTGCGCTGCCTCTGCAAAAGGTGCCGTCACTTGTTGCGCTGGCAATGGCCGAAAAGCCGCAGTATGATGCCGTGCTGCTCGACTGCCGCGAGGAGCTTGCCTATTCCCTGCCGCATATTCTCGCGGCTCACGCAGGGTTTCAGCGTCAGAAAATTCCCTTTTGTGTTCTTTCTCCTCAAAGTACCGAGCTGAAAAAGTTCCCTTTTTTTGCGTTGAATTTTTCAGAAGCGAAAAAATCTTTAGAAACGGAAGCCGCCAGCTTTACGAAACAGGCAAAAGAAGAAAAGTCCGAACTCTTACCGCTGCCACCCTTACAGCTTCCTGCCGGACTTCTCCCCGTAATTGATGTCGTTGGAAGTCAGTCACGGATCGGCTGCACAACACAGGCAATCTGCCTGTTTCAAGCGTTGTCTGCGCTGCATCTATCCCCTGCTGTGATCCTCTCTCCCGAACAACTGGGGCTGATTTCTTCCGTTCTTTCTTCCTCCGAGCAAAATGGAATCTGCCTGATAGAGGGCATCCCATTTGCAGCAGAAATGAGCATACCAAAGGACTCTTTTGTCCGTGATCTTGGTGTTATCCAATCCGGCAACGCTTCTGAAGCCTGTGATGCGGACATTTCCGTACTCGTCTGCGGAACCGCACCTTGGGAGCTGCCGCAAACCGCAAAAGCGCTTGCGCTGATGAAGCAAGCCAGACGGCTGATACTTATTGCATCCTTCACAGGGAGTCAGGAACTGCCCACGCTGCGAAGCCTGCTGGACAAACTGGGAATACCGGCTTCCTTTATGGCCGCACCGTGGCACCCAGATCCTTTCAGAGCTTGCAATACATCTCTTTATCTGCGCTATTTGACCCCGCTGCTGCGCGAGCTAATGCAAAAAGGAAACCAATAAAAATAGCAGAAGCCCGACGCCAACACCGTCGGGCTTCCGGAAAGGAAAATATGAGAAAAAGCTACATAATCGTTCCAAACAGTCTGATTTGCGATTCTTCACTGCTTCCCAGTGCGAAAAGAGTTGCAGTTGCACTGCTGGCGTATCGAAACCGGCAAAACGCCTGCTGCAAATCTGTAGCCACCCTCGTCAAGAGAAGCGGTGTCAGCAGAGGCACCGTCCTGCGCGCACTCGACGCGCTGGAGGAGCACGGCTTTCTGCGTAGACAGAAAAGATACCGCTATGACGCGCTGCTGCACCGTCCGGTTTTTGCCGCAAACAGATACTCCCTGCATATCGATCTGAGCATGGGCTATACGCTGGTTCCGCGTCGGCTGCTGCACTCCGCAGTTTCTCACGCCACCTTCGTCATCAGCCTTTTTCTCCACCAGTGCGCCGGTAGAACAGGCAGAGCCTATCCTTCCCTGCGCCACACCGCCCGCACGCTCGACTGCTCAAAATCCACCGTCTGCCGTGGTGTGTCGATTTTGATCCTCTCACAGGAAATTATCAGACTTCGTTGCCGGAATTGCTTGGGTTGCTACTCCTGTAATTCCTACTATGTAGTCTTTCCCGTGGCTGGCATTGCGTCCCAGCCACTGACTGAAGGATACCACATCGGCAGCAAATTTACAAGCCCCGCGGGTGGTCCCAAATTTGACACAGTACCGTTATTAAAAAGATAACGTTGGGTTTATACTTTAAGGGGAGAGGAAATATGGTGTCGAGAAATTCCGTAAAAGAGCCCGTTTTGACGCATTACGGAATCACATTTTTTCTCCCTCAAGGTAGCAAAACGAGCCTGCCAAAACCTCTCAGCCATGCACCAAGGGGATAGTCTGCCCTTTTTGCCGCTCACCCTCGCTGGATATCCAGGATGCTATCTCCATCCGCATTGTAAATACGGTAAATATCCGGCTTTCGAGCCTGATTTTTACGGGTTTCCAGTGCCTCGCGGAGCTCCTTCTGGATGTATCGGATTTCTTCCGCTTCTGCCGCTTCTTCTGATTTATTCTTTACTGCATCTCTCCACACGCCCACCCAGAGAGGGACGAGAGGGATTCCCGCAGCAGCACAGGCCTCTTTCACAAAGAGATCTCGTTTGATTCGTTCAGGCTCTTCATGGGTCTTATCATTGATTTCAATGCAAACCAGCGGAGAAAAGCTCTGATCGACCAGTAAAAAATCAACGACCCGGTTCAGCTCCCACTGCTTCTCCGGCTGGCCTGTTTTGCAAATAATCGCCGAAAGCGCAACCTGCGGCAGAAGGATCATATCCTGCCGGATGTCCTTCGCAGTGGCAATGGCCTTTTGAATGAAATTGTAAAAAATGACTTCAACGTTCCGAAGCAGGGTTTCCTTCACGTAGTACAGGTAATCGTCCTTTTCTGCACGACAGCCGTGCGGCACTTCTTTCCAGCCATACCGGGTATACACGATTTCCTCCTGCTTGCTTCTTGCATAGCAGCGCCTGCAAAGCCGGTGGCCCTTATTCTCCAGAACACGTCCGCAACATTCACATTTTGCCATCTTTGACACTTCTCCTCGTTTTTTCTTTCCATTCTCTTAACAAGCACGGGACTGCAACGTCAAAAAACTTCTCTTGACATTTTCCCACAAATAGGCTATGATGAAAGAAATAAAAAAAGACCTTAACCAGCCTCGGTCAGTTTGGCGACCGACCGAGGCTTGCGCCTTGAAGATGTTGACGCATCAACAAGACTTAGTTAAAGACTTACGGTGTGATTTTATCACACTCTAAATACTTTGGCAAGCCTTATTGATGCGGAAAATCATGGGGCTTGCCAAATTGTTATATCCCGCCGGTTGCACCCGGCTTTGGATATATTGCTCAGGGGATGTTACCGACAACCCCTGACGATCCCGTGAGGGATCTATGAACTTTGAAAAACACTGCTTGCAGCGCTCAACGAAGCCGTTGTAAGTTAGTCACAGGGAGAAATGCAACAGAGATCATGCCAAACTGTGCCACGACCCTTCAGCGGCCCTCGGCCGTTCCATCGTGCTGATGATGGCGAGCGCAGCGCATGATCGGACACACCGTAAGGAGGGGCTGCGCCTAAGACAGCCGGATCGCATCCGTGGGAGTGCTGCATCGGAACTCCGCATTTTCTCCGCATAGACGAAATTTTCCTAAGCAACCTTGGCTTGCGCGAATGCTGCTTAGGAAAGTTATGGTGGACGATATAGGACTCGAACCTATGACCTTCCGCACGTCAAGCGGATGCTCTAGCCAGCTGAGCTAATCGTCCGAAGCGAGATTCATTATATACGGTAATCCGCTGTTTGTCAAGCATTATTTTCCGTTTTTTCGCTTTTATTTTCAGGCGGCGGGCAACCGCCGCCTGAAACGCATTTACACGCTTGCCGCTTCCTTGGCATGATAGGTCAGCCCCTTCGGATAGAAGAAGCGGATCGCCTGCGGCACGACCTCGAACTTTGCCTCGCGCGACATCAGCAGCTCTCCGTCAAGGTTGATCTCGCTCTCGTGGTCGCAGCGCACCGTCACCCGCTTGCAGCGGAAATGGCGGATGAGATCCGGAAGCTGATCATAATGCCCCGCTTTATACTTGCCGATGACGTTCGCCACGGTCAGGCGGGAAACCTTCTTGACCAGAAGCACGTCCAGCCAGCCGTCATCCGGCTCCGCGATGGGCACGGGATAGAAGCCGCCGCCATACCAGCGTCCGTTGGCGATGCAGATCAGCGACTGCCGCGCATCAAACACCTCGTCGTCGATCTGGATGACATAGTGCTCATGCACACCCTTGATCAGATTCACCGCTGTGGACAGGATGTACGCGCCGGAACCACTGACGAGCGGCAGGCGCTTATATTTTCCGATCTCCGTGCCGATGCGCGCGTCGAAGCCCATGGAGCAGACATTCAGAGAGTAATGGTTCTCCTGGCAGCGGATCAGGTCGAACACCGCCTCATCCGCATCCAGAAGCCGATCCAGTTCCTTGAAGGCCGCGGGGTCGGAGAAAATCTTGATAAAGTCATTGCCGGAGCCGCCGGGATAGTGGGTCACAGCGACATTTGTATGCCCCGCTGCGCCGTTGACGATCTCGTTGAGTGTACCGTCGCCGCCGCAGGCATACACCCGCAGCTCTTCGCCGGTCGCTGCCGCCGCCTGCACGATCTTCGTGCAGTCCCCCGGCGCGCGGGAGACCAGGATTTCATAGTCCTCTCCGCGGCGATCGAAAATTCCCCGGATCTTCTGCGTAAATTCCCCGGTGTGATCGTACTTGCCCGCCGCCGGATTGATGACAAACAGATGCTTCATCTTTCTACCCATCCTTAGTAATACATATAAACATTGCACTGGAGCCGGCCGTTGTAGAGCTTGCGCTTTTTGGTCGCCTGTTTTCCAAACCAATGCTCGAACTCCGGCTCGGAGGAAATGATATACTTATTCCACTGATCGGCAAATTTCAGGTGCCGGCCGAAGCTGCGCACGAGCTGCTGTGCCGCGCGCTGCTCGAGCATTCGCTCGCCATAGGGCGGGTTGCAGACGATCACGCCGCGCTCCGCCGGAAGCGGCAGCTTTGTCGCATCGCCCTCGCGGAATTCGATGTATTTCGCCACGCCTGCCTTCTTCGCATTTGCGATCGCAATGGACAGACTGGCCGGATCAATGTCCGTGCCGAGGATGCGGTAGTCGCCGCGATACTCGCCGTCCTTCGCCTCCTGATAGGCCTGCGACCAGACCTCCTGCGGCACACAGGCCCATTTTTGCGCCGCAAAAGTGCGGTTCAGCCCCGGCGCGCGGTTCAGCGCGGCCAGTGCGGCTTCGATCACGATCGTGCCGGAGCCGCAGAAGGGATCCCAGAAGAAGTCCCGCCCACGGTAGCGCGAGAGATTGACCAGCGCGGCAGCCATCGTCTCGTGCAGCGGCGCTTCATTGGCGACCGCGCGGTAGCCGCGCTTGTGCAGGCTCGCGCCGGAGGTGTCCAGAAACACCTCGCAGACGTCCTTCATGATTGAAAAGCGGAGCTGATAGGTTTCCGCCGTTTCCGGCAGCCAGGACATTTTATAATGCGCGCCGAGGCGATCCACCGCCGCTTTCTTTGCAATGGACTGGCAGTTCGGCACCGAATGAAGCTGGGAATCCAGGCTGTAGCCCTTTACCGGGAAAGCGCCGTTGGCCGGGACAAAGCGCTCCAGCGGGATCGCCTTGACACCCTGATACAGCTCCTCAAAGCTGCGCGCCGGAAAACGTGCCAGAAGGATCATCACGCGCTCGCCCATGCGCAGGCGCAGATTTGCGCGCGCCATATCCAAAAAGTTTCCTTCAAAAAAAACGCGGCGATCTTCGACGCGTACCTGCTCCATTCCCATGCGGCGCAGCTCGTCGCCGACCAGCCCCTCCAGTCCGAACAGGCAGGGCACGGCCATGGTCATTCGTTCCATACGCACTCCTCTAAAAAATGAAATTAAATTTATTATACTCCATTTTCCGCCGCATTGCAACGGAAATCTCTCTTTTCCCCCGCCGGCAATGCTCGCATCGGTTTCGATATGGGAATACCGATTTTTCTATTGACTTTCTCTGTAAAAAATGACATACTATAACTACCACAAGAAAGGAGTGGATGCAGCTTGCAAATGGAGATCATCTGGCTGGCGTTGCTCATCGTCTTTGCGATCACGGAGGGCGTGACGGTCGCACTGGTGTCCATCTGGTTTATGGGCGGCGCACTGGCAGCGCTGATCGCGGCGCTCTGCGGTGCGGAGCTGTGGGTGCAGGTCGTGCTTTTCTTCACCGTTTCCATCCTTCTGCTGCTGTGTCTGCGTCCGCTGAGCAAACGGCTTATCAAGCAGAAGAAGGTTGCTACCAACGCTGACAGCAACATCGGCAAGGAAGCCGTTGTCACCGAACGCATCGACAATTTACAGGGCAGCGGCGCGGTGCGAATCTCCGGCGTGGAGTGGTCGGCGCGCAGCGCGGACGGCTCCGAGATCGAGAAAGGCGCTGTGGTCCGGGTCCTGCGGATCGAGGGCGTCAAGGTCTGCGTGGAACGCGCAGATACCAACAATGAGGGAGGAACAAAATGAATCCGCTAGGTTATATCGTCATCGGCGCGGCAGTTCTGCTCGTGCTCATTATCATCATCAAAAACATCTGCATTGTGCAGCAGTCCCGCGCCTATGTCATCGAACGTCTGGGCGCCTTCTCGGAGGTCTGGGAGGTAGGCATCCACTTCAAGGTGCCGTTCATTGAACGCATCGCCCGCCGCGTGAGCCTCAAGGAACAGGTGCTCGACTACCCGCCCCAGCCGGTCATCACAAAGGACAACGTCACCATGCAGATCGACACCGTCGTCTATTTTCAGATCACGGACCCCAAGCTCTACACCTACGGCGTCGAGCAGCCGATGCTCGCCATGGAAACGCTGACCGCGACCACGCTGCGCAACATCATCGGCGATCTGGAGCTTGACCAGACGCTCACCTCCCGCGACGTGATCAACACCAAGATGCGCGCCATTCTGGACGAGGCCACGGACCCCTGGGGCATCAAGGTCACGCGCGTGGAGCTGAAGAACATCCTGCCGCCGCAGGACATCCAGAACTCCATGGAGAAGCAGATGAAGGCCGAGCGCGATCGCCGTCAGGCGATCCTTCAGGCCGAGGGCACGAAGCATTCCCAGATCCTCGTTGCAGAGGGCGAAAAGGAATCCGCCATTCTGCGTGCGGACGCGGAGAAGCAGTCGGCCATTCTGCGCGCTCAGGGTCAGGCAGAGGCCATTCTCGCCGTCCAGAAGGCCACGGCAGAAGCCATGCGGATGCTGAACGAGGCCTGCCCGAACGATCAGGTCATCAAGCTCAAGGCGCTTGAAGCCATGCAGAAGATCGCCGACGGCAAAGCGACGAAGATCATCATTCCGTCGGAGCTGCAGGGGCTGGCCGGTCTTGCCAACGGACTGGTCGAGGCAGTCAAGGAGCCAAAAGAATAAACAGCAGCGCCGCTGTGCTTCTGCACGGCGGCGCTCAGGTTGTCAAAAAAGTCCCTTCGGGCTTTTTTGACAACCTGAGCGCAAAATTGCAAAATCTGAATTTTGTATTTTTATTTTGCAATTTTGGTCGCTGCGGCGGGTTATTGAACGCGAAAGGGAACCCTGACGGTTCCCTTTCACTCTTTCCTTCCCTCCGAAACTTTCGGTTCGATAGATCTTTTTCAGCTCGATCAGAACGCTGATGCGAATGTTCAGTTCCCCCGCCTCATCCTTGGCATAGGTCGTGCGGCCGATGTCGCAGCCACGGCACTGTAATTCCCCGCTTTTTGCAGCGCGCTGAGCGTCGCCAGCCGGTTGATGCTGAGGTCGTATCCCTCACAAAGCTGTAAGATGCGGTTTCTGACCGCCTGTACTGTGTCCATTCATTCCATCTCCGCTGCCCTTTTTATACTTAAAGGATAACGGAAATGAATGGACATTATAGGCTATGTGTGATACTGTTAGGCTATACATAGACCATTTGGAGGTTTAATTTATGGTCGACTATCAGAAAAAGTACGCCGTTCTGTGCGGCGCGATCGACGAGGTGATCCCGTTCTGGAATGCGTTCCACAGGCGCTCCCCTGCGCCCGCGCGCTCTGCACGGCGCTGGAACAGGCAGAAGCAGACGAAGCCCCGCTGTGCCTGCTTCCGCAGGAGGATGCTCTGGGAAACGGTACACAGGCATAAAAACCCGCCCGGTGCTTTTACGGCATCGGGCGGGGTGTATTTTTCAGAGATTCGATCAGACCAGACGGGAGCCGGCCGGGATCTTGTCGTCCAGCATCACGAGATTCAGCTTGTCGCCGCGCTCGGCGGAAAGCAGCATTCCGCAGGACTCCTGCCCCATCATCTTGCGGGGCGGCAGGTTTGTCACCGCGACCAGCGTCTTGCCGAGCAGCTCCTCCGGCTTGTAATACTTCGCAATGCCGGAGAGGATCTGCCGCGGCGTGCCGGTGCCGTCGTCCAGCGTGAATTTCAGCAGCTTTTCGGATTTTTTGACGTTCTCACAGGTGAGGACCTTCACGACCGTCATTTCAACCTTGCAGAACTCGTCAAAGCTGACCGGCGGCAGGGGCTCGGGCAGAGGGTCTTCCTCCGGGGCCTTCTTGGCCTTCTCCAGTTCTTCCAGCTCCTTGAGCTCCTTCTCCATGTCGATGCGCGGGAAGAGGGCCGGGCCGTTCTGGACGCTGACGTCCGCGGGCAGGCCGCCGAAGGCGCACAGGCTCTCCCAGTCGGTATGCTCCGCGCCGACGCGGCGCAGGATTTCCTCCGCCGTCTGCGGCATGAAGGGCAGCAGCATCCCGGCGCAGAGGCGGATGGTTTCCAGCAACTGGTACATAACGCGCGCCAGACGCGGGTGGTTGACCTCGTCCTTGGCCAGCACCCAGGGGGCGGTCTCGTCGATATACTTGTTCGCACGGGAAACGACGGTGAAGATCTCGCTGAGCGCGTTGTGGAACATGAAATGTTCCATCTGCTCCTCGTATTTCACGTGCAGGGCGCCCGCCATATTCCTCAGCTCGTCATCCTGCTCCGGGCAGGTAATCTGCTCTGCGGGCAGCTTGCCGCCGAAGTACTTCTGCACCATCGCGACCGTGCGGGACACGAGATTTCCGAGATCGTTGGCAAGGTCGGTGTTGATGCAGGAGATCAGCAGCTCATTGGAGAAGTTGCCGTCTGAGCCGAAGGGGAAGCTGCGCAGCAGGAAGAAGCGCAGCGCATCCGTACCGTAGCGCTCGGCCAGCAGATAGGGATCGACGATGTTGCCCTTGGATTTGGACATCTTGCCGCCGTCCAGCAGCAGCCAGCCGTGACCGAAGACCTTCTTCGGCAGCGGCATCCCCATGCTCATGAGCATCGCGGGCCAGATGATGGAATGGAAACGCACGATCTCCTTGCCGACAAAGTGTACGTCCGCCGGCCAGTATTTCTCATAATCGTCGTATTTCTCATTCAGGAAGCCAAGTGCGGTGGTGTAGTTGAAGAGCGCGTCCACCCAGACATAGACCACATGGCCCGGATCAAAGTCCACAGGGATGCCCCACTTGAAGCTGGTGCGGGACACGCACAGATCCTCCAAGCCGGGGTCGATGAAGTTCTTGACCATCTCATTGACGCGGCTGCGCGGCTCCAGAAAATCAGTGTTCATCAGCAGGTCGCGCACGGGCTGGGCATACTTGGACAGGCGGAAGAAATAGGCCTCCTCCTCTGCGGGCTGGCACTCGCGGCCGCAGTCCGGGCACTTGCCGTCCTTGAGCTGGCTCGCCGTCCAGAACGATTCGCAGGGCGTGCAGTACATGCCCTGATAGGTCCCCTTATAGATGTCACCGTTTTCGTACATCTTGCGGAAGATCTTCTGAATGGATTCGACGTGGTAATCGTCCGTGGTGCGGATGAAGCGGTCGTTGGAGATGTTCATCAGCTTCCACAGGTCAAGAACGCCCTTCTCGCCGGTGACGATGCGGTCGACGTATTCCTTCGGCGTAACGCCCGCTGCGGCGGCCTTGGTTTCGATCTTCTGACCGTGCTCGTCCGTTCCGGTCAGGAACATCACATCGTAGCCGCGCAGACGCTTATAGCGCGCCATGGTGTCGGTGGCAACGGTGCAGTAGGTGTGGCCGATGTGGAGCTTATCCGAGGGATAATAGATCGGCGTGGTGATATAGAACTTTTTCTTGCAGGAATCGCACATATCAGGAACCTTCTTTCGTAAATTAACGTTTTTTGATCGCGGAGATGAGCCACATCAGCAAAATGCCGGCCAAAGCGCCTGCACCGTCGAGCCAGACGTCACTGAGCTGCGCCGTGCGGTCGATGACAAAAATCTTGATCGACTCGTCGCAGACCGCCGCGAGCAGGCTGAAGAACATGGGCTTGAAGATCGTGAACCGGCGGGCGTAGCAAAATGTGCCGGTCAGCAGGAAGCCCAGCAGGAAATACTCGATAACATGCGCCGCGTGCCGCAGGGCGCTGTGTGTCAGCCACGGAAACACCACCTGTGCCAGCGCAAGCACGCCGTTGCTCTCGGCATAGCTGGCGTCGCCCGGCAGAAACGCCTGTAAAAGCACGATTGCCAGCCAAAGAAGCGTCAAGATCAGGAAGGTGCGAAATTTATAATGCCTCATATTTCCTCCGAAATCTCATCTTTACTCAAGCAAGTCAAAATTGCCCACTATGTTTGTTATTATAGCACATCCTTCCTGATTATGCAATCCTCGCAGCGTTCGGCACTCCACTTTTCCTCAATGGAGCATTTCTGTCGTAATATCCCGTTAAATGCAATCTGTTGAAAATCTACAAATTTTTCTCCGTGCGCGGCAAAGACGGCAGAACGGGCAGTACGTATTTGGCCTGTAACAAGTCCATCAGCAGGGGCGTTCCCGACATTTCCCTGCGGGGATCTCCCTGTTTTCGATTTGCTTTTCTGGCAATTTGTGGTATTATGTCTACCCAGTGTCCATTGCTTGTGGTTTTGCCGAACGCGCGCGCGGCGGAAAGCGCTATGGTGAAATTGCTGAATTTCCTGTCGAAATTTGTGCGAAAAAAATCCGCGGATTCTAGCTTTCTCCGGCGCGTTTATGCTATAATATAGTTTACTACGACTTCGTCGTTTTCTTTGATTCCATCCTACCGAAAATGGGGTTTCCGATATGCTCGAATTACTATCTCCCGCCGGGTCGCTCGACGCCCTGCACGCCGCCGTCTGCAACGGCGCGGACGCGGTCTACCTCGGCGTTGACGCTTTCAACGCGCGGCACGGCGCAAGGAATTTTACGCTGGACGAGCTGCCCGACGTGGTGCGCTACTGTCATGTGCGCGGGGTCGCCGTCCATCTCACGCTGAACACGCTGGTCACGGACCGCGAAATGCCCGATGCCGCGGAATACATCGCCGCCGCCGCCCGTGCAGGCGTGGACGCCTTCATCGTGCAGGATCTCGGCATGGTTTCTCTCTGCCATCAGATCGCGCCGAAGGTTGCGCTGCACGCCTCCACGCAGATGAGCCTGCATTCTCTGGAGGGCGTGCGCGAAGCCGCCGAGCTGGGGCTCTCCCGCGCAGTGCTGGCCAGAGAGCTGCCCCGCGACGCGATCGCCTTTATCTGCCGCAACAGTCCCATTGAGATTGAAGTATTCGTCCACGGTGCGCTGTGCATGTGCTATTCCGGACAATGTTATATGTCCTCCGTCATCGGCCGGCGCTCCGGCAACCGCGGCCAGTGCGCCCAGCCCTGCCGCCTGCCCTACGGCTATGACCGTTTTGAGGACAAGTACCCCCTAAGCCTGCGCGATAACTGTCTGATCCGCTATCTGGGCGAGCTCGACCGCATGGGTGTGGCCAGCATCAAAATAGAGGGCCGCATGAAGCGGCCGGAATACGTTGCCACCGTCACCGGTATCTACCGCGAGGCACTCGACGGCGCAGACGTCGGCCGAGGCCAGATGGAGGCGCTGCGCGCCGCCTTTTCCCGTCAGGGCTTTACACAGGGCTACTACGAGGGCGCGCCGGGCAGGCAGATGTTCGGCACCCGCCTGCCGGAGCAGGAAAACAAGGCGCTTTTACAGTCGGCGCGCGCAACCTATGAATCCATCGAGCCGCAGCGCGTCCCGGTGCAGTTTTACGCCATCGCCGCGCGCGGGCAGAACCTGATGGTCGCCGCGCAGGACGGAAACGGCAACATCTGCAAGGCGCAGGGGGACGTCCCGCAGGAGGCCGAGCGCCGTGCGATCACGCCGGAAGAGCTGGCCGCCCGTCTTTCCAAAACCGGCGGCACGCCCTATGTCTGTCAGGGCGTGCGGAGCGTGGTCGATCCGGGGCTGAGCGTTTCGGCAGCGGAGCTGAACCGTCTGCGCCGCGAAGTGCTGGCGCATCTGTCTGCCGTCCGCGGCCGCCGCGCCGCACCGGAGATCGGTAAGTATCATGAGCCGGTCAAATTTTCCGGGCAGAAGGCCCAGCCGGTCCTGACCGTCAGCGTGCTCAAGGCCGCGCAGATCACGCCGCAGATGCTCCGGCTCAAGCCGGCAATGATCTACGCTCCCCTTTCGGAGGTTCTGGAAGAGCCGGCGCTGTTCCGCAAGCTGGTCAAGGACGGGCAGCCGGTCGCCGTTACGCTTCCGCGCGTCATCCGCGACGACGAAACGCGCGAGCTCCTCGGCGATTTACAGGACGCCGCCGCGCTCGGCATCCGCCGCGCGCTCATCGGCAACCTCGGCCATCTGCCGCTGGTGCTCTCCCGCGGCATGGAACCAGCTGCCGATTTCGGCATGAATCTTTTCAATTCCCGTGCGGCAGAGCAGCTGCTGCATCTCGGCTTTGTGTCCTGCACGGCATCGTTTGAGCTTTCCCTGCCGCAGCTGCGCGACCTTTCCAAGCCGCTGCCGATGGAAATGATCGTCTACGGCCGCCTGCCGCTGATGCTGACGGAGAACTGCCTGATCAAAAACCGTACCGGCGCCTGCACCTGCCACGCCGGGCCGGTCAAGCTCATCGACCGCATGGGCGAGGAATTCCGCGTCGTGCGCGACTGCGGCACCTGCCGCAGCGTCGTTCTCAACGGAAAAAAGCTGTATCTATTGGATAAGAAAGAAAATGTGCGCAGATTCGGTCTTTGGGCGCTTCGGCTGTCCTTTACCACCGAAAACACCGGCGAGGTCAACAGCGTCCTGTCCGCATGGTCTGGCGGCGCGGTCTTTGACCCCGGCGCCTGCACCCGCGGGCTGTATCTGCGCGGCGTAGAATAAGGAGGAGGTCAATATGGCTATCATTCTTGCATCGAAATCCCCTCGCCGTCAGGAGCTTCTGGCGCGCATGGGACTGGAGTTTACCGTCAAAGCAAGCCGGATCGACGAAAAAACGGATCCCTTCGCGCATCCCAGCGACGAAGTCGCCCGCATCAGCCTTGCCAAAGCACAGGCCGTCGTGGACAGCTGCGCCCCAGAGGACATCATCATCAGCGCCGACACGATCGTCGTCTGCGACGGTCTGATGATGGGCAAGCCCCATTCCGAGAGCGAAGCATTCTCCATGCTGCGCCGCCTGTCCGGGCGCGATCATCAGGTCATGACCGGCCTGACGGTCATCGGCGACGGCCGCACCGAAAACCTGACCGTCACGACGACGCTGCGCTTCCGCGCGCTGTCCGATCAGGAGATCCGCAACTACATCGCCACGGGAGAGCCGATGGACAAGGCCGGCGCTTACGGAATTCAGGGACTTGCCTCCATGTTTGTCGTCGGTCTGGACGGCGATTACTACAACGTTATGGGCCTGCCCATCTGCACACTGACCGTCCTCCTGCGGCGCTTCGGCGTCAAGCTGCTGGGCTGCTGAGCCTGCGAGGTGACTTTTATTGAAACGAAAGCTATCCGGCCGTGTCAAGCTGATCCTGACGCTCGCCGTCGTATTGGCAGTTGCCACGGCCATCACCGCCGCTCTTTCCGGCACGGTCTGGGGCGGGAAAGCCGTCCAGACCATTCTGACGCCCATCCGCAGCGGCGTCAGCGCGCTGACGCGCACGGCGGAGCGGTACTATAATTATATCTTCAACTACGAAGCGCTGGAGGCGCGGAACGCCTATCTGGAGCAGCGCATCACCTCTATGGAGGACGAGGTGCGCAGTGCCGATTCCCTACAGCGCGAAAACGAACGCCTGCGCGAGCTGCTGGGTCTGAGCAAGGAACACGAGGACTACAAGTTCTGCGCCGCCTATGTGGTTTCCTGGGACTCCTCCAACTGGAAGAGCACCTTCACCATCGGCAAAGGCACGAACTCCGGCCTTGACGCCGGCATGGTCGTCATCACGGAATACGGTCAGGTCGTCGGGCTGATCACGGAGGTCGGACGGAACTGGGCGAAGGTCACGACGGTTCTGGACACCTCGCTGGAGATCAGCGCCTGCATTGCCTCCTCCGGTTACACCGGCGTGGTGCAGGGCGCTTACACCACCGGCAACGCCGGCCGTCTGCGCATGAACTATCTGCCGACGGAGGCCGTCCTGCGCAACAATGATCAGGTCGTCACCACCGGCTCCACGGTCTACCCCAAGGATCTCATCCTCGGCTATATTGAGGACGCGGGCTTCGACGAAACCGGCGTCGCCAAGTACGCCATCCTGCGCCCGGCGGCAAATCTGGACGATCTGGCGCAGGTCTTTATCATCACCGACTATGTCAGTCAATAAGCCCTCAGGAGGCGTCACCTTTGCTGGATAAACTCTATATCACCCCGCGGCAGTGGCTTCAGATCCTGCGCTGGGCGCTCTACAGCCTGCTGTTCCTGTCTGTGATGATGGTGCAGACGGTCGTGCTGGGCAACCGCACCGTTTTCGGCACCCATCCCAGCTTCGTTCCCATTGTCATTACCTGCGTCTGTCTGCGTGAGGGCGCGGAGCGCGGGGGGCTTTTTGCGCTTCTGGCCTCGCTGTTCTGGTGCCTGTCCGGTGCCGACCTCGGCAGCATGAGCATCCTCATTCTGACCGTTCTGCCCGTGCTGGGCGCGCTTGTGTGCAAAGCCGTACTGATCAACAGCTTTCTTCCCTGCCTGGCGATCAGCTTTCTGACGCTTGCCTGCGATCAGGTCATCGGCTTCCTGCTGAAATATTTCCTTGGCCGCGTCCCCGCGGCGCTCTTCACGCGGGAGCTCCTTCCCTGCGTGTTTCTGTCCATTCTGAGCCAGCCGCTGCTTTACTGGCTGGTCAAGTGTATCGCAAAAATCGGAGCAAGCTATGAATCAACATAAATTTTCCTTTCGCGTCGGCGTGCTCATCCTGCTGATTGCAGTCATGTCCGGTATCTTCGGCGTACGCCTGTATGATGTTCAGGTCACGCAGGCCAGTCAGGTCGATCACACGCCCTCCGGCTCGCACACTTACCGCACGCGCGTCACCGCGGCGCGCGGCGAGATCCTCGACCGCAACGGCAAGGTGCTGATCGGCAACCGTGCCAGCTACAACCTGACGCTGATCTACGCCATCGTGTTCAGCGCGGAAAACCCGAACGAGAATCTGCGCAAGCTCACCAATCTCTGCAATGAGCTGGGACTTGAAATGACGGATCACTTTCCCGTGACCATGGAAAAGCCCTATACCTACACCACGAACGAGTATTCCTCCACGTGGAACAGCTATTTCAAGACCTTCCTGGACGAGCGCGGCTGGGACAGCGACATCTCTGCGCCGCAGCTCATCCGCCGTCTGAAGGACACCTATCACCTCCCCGCCGACTGGACGGAGGAGGAGACCCGGCGCGTGATCTCCATCCGCTATGAGCTGGATCTGCGCCGCTGGACTTCCCTGCCCACCTACGTGCTTCTGAACGACGTGGACTCTGTTTCTCTGGCAGCCATCACCGAGCTGAATATTCCCGGCGTGAATGTGGAAACCTCCACCGTCCGGCAGTACAACACCACCTACGCTGCCCATATTCTCGGCCGCATTGGTCTGATGAATGCCGAAGAATATGAGATCTACAAGGAAAAGGACTACGCCATGGACGCCTATGTCGGCAAGGAGGGGCTGGAAAAGGCTTTTGAGGACGAGCTGCACGGCACCGACGGTCTGCGCGTCACGACGATCTCCGCCGACGGCACGGTGCTGGAGGAATACTATAAAACCATGCCACAGGCGGGAAAAAACATCGAACTGACCATAGACATCGACCTGCAAAAGGTCAGTGAAGACGCGCTGAAAGCCCACATTCTTTCGCTTCGAGAGGACGACGGCGACGCCGAGGGCGGTGCGGTCGTCGTGCAGCAGGTCAAAACGGGGCAGATCCTTGCCTGCGCCAGCTATCCCACCTTTGACCCGGCAACTTATTCGCAAAAATACAACGAACTGCTGGAAACAGACTTCGCACCGCTGTACAACCGCGCGCTGCAAGCGGCCTACCCTCCCGGTTCCACCTACAAGATGGTCACGACCATTGCCTCCATCGACTCCGGCACCATCGGCCGCTGGGTCGAGATCGAAGACAAGGGCATCTACCGGCGTTTCGAGGACGTGGGCTACACGCCGCGCTGCATGCTCTATACCACCGCCGGCGCAACCCACGGCTATGTCAACGCAATGGAGGCGCTCGCCGTTTCCTGCAACTACTACTTCTACGAGGTCGGCTATCAGACCGGCATCACAAAGATCGATGAGGTTGCCAAAGCGCTCGGTCTCGGCGAGGCCACCGGCGTAGAGCTGGACGAAAGCGTCGGCCGCCGCGCCAACGCCGAAACGAAAAAGCTCCTGTACAGCAAGGGCTATGACGGCTGGTACGACGCGGATACCGTCGCCGCAGCCATCGGCCAGTCGGAAAACCGCTTCACCCCCATGCAGCTTGCCTGCTACACCTCTGCGCTGGCCAACCACGGCACGCGCTACAAGGCGACCTTTCTCCAGCGTGTCCTGTCCTCAGATTACAGCGAGCTGCTCTACGAATCCACCCCGGTCGTCGCAAGCCAGCTGAACATTTCCGACGAGGCCTACGCCGCCTATACCGAGGGTATGCGTCTGAGCGTCACCTGGGCCAACGGCACCTCGCACTACTATCTGGGCGACTACGATGTCGCCGTCTGCGCCAAAACCGGCACCGCCGAACACGGCGGCAACGGCTCGGACAACGCAGCCTATGTTCTCTATGCGCCCGCCGACGACCCGCAGATCGCCATTGCCGTCTATGTGGAAAAGGGCACGCCCGGCAGCCGTCTGGCAAAGGTCGCCAGAGCCATTCTGGACGCCTATTTCTCCACCAGCAGCAATGTCGATACCGTCCCCGCAGAAAATATCGCGAACTGAATGCTAAAAAACGAACGCACAGGTAGCCTGTGCGTTCGTTTTGCTGTTATGCCTTTTTCCCCGGTGGGGTAAAGATCGACAGCGGCGGTGCCGCAAAGGTAAAAAGGATCAGGCTCGCCCCATAGAGGATGACAAGCATCAGAAGAAGGCCGGTGTGCTTTTGCAGGCGTCCGCTTCTTTGCAGCCGCCATGCAAGCCAGAACCCGGCAAACATCGTCAGATAGTACAGGACGATGTCCACCGCCGTTCCCGAAACTCCCAGCAGCCGCAGCCCATAGTAAAGCCCCAGCAGGAAAAGCGGCATTGCCAGCAGCGCTGTCAGAAAGCCACTCCAAAGCCGGATGCGGCACGGCGCATGTGCGGACAGGACGAGTGCCGCCGCAAGGGTCGGCCAATACAGGAGCTTCAGATGCTCCCACACGCTTTCGTTGACCGGCGAAAGCAAGGCGGAGATCAAATTGGGGGACACCTCATAGAGAAAGTGCAGCGCCGTGCCTGCTGCGGCCGCCACGATGGCCGCAATAAAATAGCTTCGTTTCATTCGCATCACCGGTATAGTTTATGCGAACTTCCACGCCGTACAGAACAAAAAATCCGCCGGTAATCCGGCGGATTTTTTATGTACGACGACAAATGCTCAGGACAGGAACGCGCTGATGGCGCCAAGGACGACAAAGAAGAAAATCACCGTCACTGCATTGAATGCCAGACCGGTCGCTGCAAGGCCCTTCTTCGCGTTTCTCTTGCAAACACCGACGATGGAAAGGATCAGGCCGGGGATGCTCAGGATCAGCGCAATGATCAGCATAACAAGCGTGATCGCCGCAGCGAAGGGATTGGCATAGAACACGATCGCTCCGATTGCAAAAAAGATCAGAGCAATCAGGCCAAGCACGAAGCCGGCCGTGCCAACGCCGTTCTTGCGCGGGCCGGTGGGGGCAGCCTGCTGGTAAACGGGCTGCTGGTAGACTGGCTGCTGATAAACGGGCTGCTGATAGACAGGCTGCTGGTAAACCGGCTGCTGCACCGGCTCCTGATAAACAGGCTGCTCCGGCTGCGCGGGCTGCACCGCAGGCTGCACCGCAGGCTGCGCCGGTTCCTGATAAGCGGGCTGCTGCTGTGCAAGGGGCGTGCCGCAGTTCGGGCAGAACGCAGCGCCTGTATCGTCAATCGTGCTGTTGCAGTTTGGGCATTGAATCATTGCCATAGTTATTCCCTCTCTTTGCTAGAATTGAGGCAGTTTCCTCTGATTTCTATTTTACAGTCTGCGCAAATCGGTGTCAAGGGTTCCGGGGAAAGATTCTCGTATTTTCTGAAAAACGGACAGGTTTTGCCTCATAAACGGCTGATCATGTTCGCCGTAATGCAGATGAGGTGCACTGCAGCGGCAAAGCTCAGTGAAAGGATTCCAAGGATCTTTTTCGGTGATTTCCGGCAAACGGTAATAATGCCGAGCACCTCGCCGGGGCCGGCAAGGGCAATCAGGAAGGTAAGCGTACCCTCCGGAACGGCAGCGCCTGACAAGAGGGCCAGCAGCACAAAGAGCGTTATGGCAAGCGAGGTTGCCCCGAACACCAGTCCCGTGACGGCCGGGCCGTTGCCCGGGCGCTTGTGCTGCACGGGCGGATAGTAGTACACCGGCTGGTAGGGAGCCGACTGGTTCTGAGCCTGCGGATAACCCGGCTGTCCCTGCGGCGGAAACTGGGGCGGCGCTGCGTAAACCGGCTGCTGACCTTGCGGCGCGCAATACGGCGGCTGCGGCATTGGCTGGGGCGCGGGCTGCTGATAAGGAGAAGCCTGCGGCGGCGTAAACTGCGGATTACTCGCTGCCGGCTGCATCGGCGCGGCCGGGACAGACTGCTGCACCGGCGTGACCGGACTTGTCTGCGGCGCCTGCGGCGCTTCCACCGGCCGCTGCACTTCGGGCGTCCGGACTTGCGGCTGCATTTCCTGCGGTTTCGGCGGCTGCGGTGCAGAAGGCTCCGTGCCGATTCCCTCCTGTACTACAGGCTGCGCGGCGGGCTCCTGCGGCAGGACAAGCGGCGTGCCGCAATTCGGGCAGAAGCGGTATTCCTCCGGGTCTACTATATCCTTACATCTAGGGCATGGAAGCATGGCAATTCTCCTCTCTGTTTTCCTTTTTCATATTATAATTCATCACATCTTCCTCTGTCAATCCGGACTTTTTTCAAAAAGGCTCGGCAGGAAAGCGATTGCTTCCTAGCAAACGGCAAGCGCCAAGGAGCAAGCTCTGCTCGCAGTGCCGCACCCGTTTACGAAAATCAGGAAAACCCGGCATGGATTTTTCCATGCCGGGTTTTGTACTACTTTGCATTTGCAACGCTCAGTCGGTTGAGCGCACGGGCCAGCTTTGCCTTCGCAAGCGCAATGTCGCGGACTTCCTTCGCCGCGGCAACACGCGCCTCGGCAGTCTGCTTCGCGCGCTCCGCGCGTTCCACGTCGATCATGTCCGCATACTCAAACGTCGTTGCAACAAGGCGAACCTCACCATTTTCAACGCTGAGGAAGCCGCCGCCGCATGCCGCTTCGCGCGCCGTGCCGTCCTGCGTCACCGTGACGGTGCCGATCTCCAGCGCTGCCAGATAGTCCGCGTGTCCCTTGCGGATGCTCACATAGCCCTGCGTCGTGCGGACGCGCAGCGCCTCGGCCTCGCCGTCGAACAGGCTGCCGTCCGGCGTGACGATCTGCAGGCGAAAGCCGCTCATTGCTTTGCACCCTTTCCTGCTTTTTCAACCGCCTCGTCAATCGAGCCGACAAAGAGGAAGGCGGATTCGGGCAGGTCGTCGTGCTTGCCTTCCAGAATTTCTTTGAAGCCGCGGACGGTTTCCTTGACGGGGACATAGCGTCCCTGATAGCCGGTAAACTGCTCGGCGACAAAGAAGGGCTGGGAGAGGAAGCGCTGGATCTTACGCGCACGGCTGACCGTCAGCTTATCCTCCTCGGAAAGCTCGTCCATGCCCATGATCGCAATGATGTCCTGAAGGTCCTTGTACCGCTGCAAAATTCTCTGCGTTTCGCGGGCGACCTCATAGTGCTCGCGTCCGACGACCTCCGGAGAGAGGATACGGGACGTGGATTCCAGCGGATCGACCGCCGGGAAAATGCCCAGAGAGGCGATGCCGCGGTCGAGAACCGTCGTCGCGTCCAGATGGGCAAAGGTCGTCGCCGGAGCCGGGTCGGTCAGGTCGTCTGCGGGGACGTAGACCGCCTGCACGGAGGTGATGGAGCCCTTCTTCGTGGAAGTGATCCGCTCCTGCAGCGCACCCATTTCGGTGGCAAGCGTAGGCTGGTAGCCGACGGCGGAGGGCATTCTGCCCAACAGCGCGGAAACCTCGGAGCCGGCCTGCGTAAAACGGAAGATATTGTCGATGAACAGAAGCACGTCCTGACCCTCGCGGTCACGGAAGTATTCCGCCATCGTCAGAGCGGACAGCGCCACGCGCATACGTGCTCCTGGCGGTTCGTTCATCTGGCCATAGACCAAGGCGGTCTTGTTGATAACGCCGGATTCCTGCATTTCGTTGTACAGGTCGTTGCCCTCACGGGTACGCTCGCCGACGCCCGCAAACACGGAGATGCCGCCGTGCTGCTTTGCGATGTTATTGATCAGTTCCATGATCAGAACCGTCTTGCCGACACCTGCACCGCCGAACAGACCGATCTTGCCGCCCTTTGCATAGGGGGCGATCAGGTCGACGACCTTGATGCCGGTTTCCAGCATCTGTGTGGTGGTTTCCTGCTCGTCATAGGCGGGCGGATCGCGATGGATGTTCCACTTTTCACAGGTGACGGGCTGGGGCTTGTTGTCAATGGCACGACCGAGCAGATTGAACACTCTGCCCAGCGTTTCGGGGCCGACCGGAACCTTGATACCGGTGCCGGTATCGACCGCTTCCATTCCGCGGGTCATGCCGTCGGTGGAGCTCATGGCGATGCAGCGGACCACATCGTCGCCGAGCTCCTGGGCAACCTCGCAGACGAGCTTGCCGTTTTCGCGCTCGATCTCAATGGCATTGAGCAGGTTCGGCAGATGGCCATCCGGGAAGCGGATGTCCAGAACCGGGCCGATCACCTGCACGACAGTGCCGATGTTTTTCTCTTGCATACGGATTTCTCCTTACTACGATTTTGCTCACAGTGCCTCCGCGCCGGAAACGATCTCGGTGATCTCCTGAGTGATCGCCGCCTGCCGCGCGCGGTTGTAGTGCAGAACAAGGCTGTCGATGATCTCTCCGGCGTTCTTGTTCGCGGCGTTCATCGCCGTGCGGCGCGCACCGTGCTCGGAAGCCGAAGCCTCGCACAGAGTGGAAAACAGAATGCCGGCAACGTACTGCGGCACGATGCTTTCGATCAGCGTCTGCGCGTCGCCCTCCAAAATGGCATTGGAGTAGTGCTTCTCCTCCTGCGGATGCAGCTCCAGCGGAAGCAGCGCTTCGCTGACCGGCACCTGAGAGAGCATGGATTTGAACTTCGTGTATACGATGACCACGCGGTCAAAGCTTCCCTCGGAGAATCTGCTGCACAGAAGCTCCGCGATCTGCTTGCAGTCGCCCACGCCGATGGCGGCGGTCTGTCCGAAGTAGCTGCTCACCAGCTCGCAGCCGGTGCGCGAAAAATGCTCCAGCGTCTTGCGGCCGACCGGCAGGACACAGTAGTCCGTGCCCTGTGTGAGGGATGCGACCATGCGGAAAAGGTTGGCATTGTAGCCGCCGGCCAGTCCACGGTCGCCGCCGATGACAACATAGCAGGTCTTTTTGACCGGACGCGCCTCAGTGAATACGGTCGGATGCTCGGAAACGCCGGTCTGCAAGCCCGCGATAGCGTCCGCCAGCACCTCGTGATAGGGGCGGGCGCGCTCGACGCGCTCCTTGGCGCGGCGCAGCTTCGACGTCGCAACCAGCTCCATGGCCTTGGTGATCTGCCGGGTGCTTTCGACGCTCTTGATGCGCGTTTTGATGCGCTTCATGGATGCAGCCATACGCTCGCTCCCTTATCTGAGGAACTGCGCCTTGCAGTCCTGAATTGCCTCGCGCAGCGCGGCTTCATTCTCCGCCGTGAGCTGCTTGGTATCGCGGATGCTCTCCAGGATCGCCGGGCGCTGCACGGTCAGGTAATCAAACAGTGCGGACTCGAATTCCTGGATCCGCTCCACGGGTACATCGGACAGCAGGTCGTTGACGACGGAGTAGATGATGCACACCTGCAATTCGACGTCGACGGGCGTGTTGCGGTCCTGCTTCAGGATCTCCACGATGCGCGCGCCCTGCGCCAGACGTGCCTTGGTGTCCGCGTCCAGATCGGAGCCGAACTGGGCAAAGGATTGCAGCTCGCGATACTGCGAATACATCAGCTTCAGCGGGCCGGCGACCTTTTTCATCGCCTTGATCTGCGCATTGCCGCCGACACGGGAAACGGAGATACCGGGGTTGATGGCCGGACGCACGCCGGAATGGAACAGCTCCGATTCCAGATAGATCTGGCCGTCGGTGATGGAAATGACGTTCGTCGGGATATAGGCGGAAACGTCGCCTGCCTGCGTTTCGATGATGGGCAGCGCCGTCATGGAGCCGCCGCCGAATTCCGGAGCCACGCGCGCCGCGCGCTCGAGCAGGCGGGAATGGAGGTAGAAGACGTCGCCGGGGTAGGCTTCACGTCCTGGCGGACGGCGGATCAGCAGGGAAAGTGCGCGGTAAGCGACCGCGTGCTTGGAAAGATCGTCGTAGACGATCAGCACGTCCTTACCCTGATCCATGAAATACTCGCCCATGGCGCAGCCGGAATACGGCGCGATATACTGCAACGGCGCCAGCTCGGAGGCCGTCGCGGAAACAACGATGGTATAATCCATCGCGCCGTTGCGCTGAAGGGTATCGACCAGCTGTGCAACGGTGGAGCGCTTCTGGCCGATGGCCACATAAATGCAGGTCACGCCCTTGCCCTTCTGGTTGATGATGGTATCCATTGCGATGACGGTCTTGCCCGTCTGGCGGTCGCCGATGATCAGCTCACGCTGGCCGCGGCCGATGGGGATCATGGAGTCGATCGCCTTGATGCCGGTTTGCAGCGGCACGGAAACGGGCTGACGCTCGATGATGCCGGGGGCGCTGCGCTCGATGGGGCGCAACTCGGCAGCCTCGATGGGGCCCTTGCCGTCGATGGGCTGGCCCAGCGCATCGACCACGCGGCCGATCAGTGCCTCGCCGACCGGCACGGAAACAACTCTGCCGGTACGCTTGACAAGACCGCCCTCACTGATGCCGACGTCGGTGCCAAGCATAACAACGCTGACATAGTTTTCTTCAAGGTTCAGCGCCATACCGTAGGACTCGTTTTCAAACAGCAGCAGCTCATTGGCCTTGCACTTTTCCAAGCCATGGACCTTTGCAATGCCGTCGCCGACCTGAATGACATAGCCGATCTCGTCCTGCGCTGTTTTCTGAGAATAATTTTTGATCTGATCCTTGATGATCTTGCTGATGTCGTCTATTTTCAGATTCACGGTTTCACCAACTTTATCTTATACTATGGCCTCGTCCAGACTGCGGCGCAGCCGGTCGAGCCTGCTCTGGATGCTGTCACTGAGCTGGACGCCGCCGTAGCGGAGGGTGACGCCTCCGATCAGTGCGGGATCCACGCTGTTTTTCAGCACAATGTTCTTGCCGGTGATGGACTCCAGCTTCGCCTGCAGCGCTTTGCACTGGCGCTCCTGCATGGGCACCGCCGTGATCGCCTCGGCACGCACGATGTCATGCGCTTCGTCGAAACTGGCGCGGTAGGCCGTCCGGCAGGCCGGAAGCTGGTAAAAGGAACGCCGATCGCACAGCAGGCACAGGAAGTTCAAAAGCATGGGATCAAAGCTCCCAAATGCCTGCCGGAGCAGGCCGTGCTTTTCCTCCTTGCTGACCGCCGGCGTGTCAAGCAGCAGCGTGTAGGAAGGATTCTCCTTCAGGAGCCGCTCGACTGCGTCCAGCTCCTCCAGAACGCGCGCATCGCTGCCGTTTTCTGCGGTGAGCTGGTACAGAGCCTTCCCGTAGCTGGCGGTATCAATCATGGCTGTCCCCCAGATTCTCGATGAAGGAGTCGATCAGCTCCGAGTGCTCCTCGCGCTTGATGTCGCGCGTGAGTATGGCGGAGGCGATATCCACGGCCATCCCGGAAACCTCGTCCTTGATGTCGTTCATCGCACGCTTCTTCTCCATTTCAATCTGATCATCTGCACGCTTCAGGGTCTGTGCAGCCTGCTCCTGCGCCTCGCGGAGGATTTCCTCCTCGCGCTTCTGCGCACGGCGGGTCGCGTCCTTGAGCATCTCCGCGCTCTGCTCGGAAGCCTTGGCGAGCTTTTCCTCGTACTCGGTCTTCATCTGCGCGGCAGCCTCTTTGTCCTGATTCGCGTTGGCGTACATATCGTCAACTTCCTGCTGGCGGGAATCGATCATTTTCTTTACGGGCTTGAACAGGAGCTTTTTCATCACAAAGAACAGGATCACCAGATTACAGAGTGTGAAAATGCTTGTCCAAAGCTCCAGTGAGATAAAATCACCGGACTCGCCAAACAAATACGTCAAATACAAGGTATTCCCTCCCCTTTAGCCGGGTACCCGGCTCAATCAGAACGCGAAAATCAGAAGCAGAGCAACGACCAGGGAGTAAATGCCGGTGGTTTCAGTGATGGCGCAGCCGAGAATCATGTTGGTGCGCAGGGTGTCCGCAACCTCAGGCTGACGAGCCATGCCCTCCAGTGCGCAGCCGACGGCGTGACCTTCGCCGACAGCGGGGCCGATAGCACCGATGCCCATGCAAAGACCTGCGCCAATTGCGATCAAACCTTTTACGAGTTCCATAATTAGTTCCTCCTGAAAATTGTATATAAATTGAAATTTGCTTACGCTTTTACCTTCTCCTCCGGGGGCGGGCAAGCCGCACCCACGTAGACCATGGTCAGCATACAGAACACCAGCGCCTGAATACAGCCGGAGAACAGGTCAAAATAGATCGACAGGACGGCCGGAATGCCGACCTGCAGGATTGGGATATTGCGGATGATCTCATTGGGCACCCAGCTCAGCGCCGCAGAGCTGGCCAGCGCCAGCGCCGCATAAATCAGGCTGGTCAGGACACCGCCGCCGGCAACGTTGCCGAAATGACGGAAGGCCAAAGACATCGGCTGCGCAATCTCGCTGACGATGTTCATCGGCGTCATGACGACGATCGGCTCCGTGAAGCCCTTGAGCCAGCCGAGGACGCCGTTGCGCTTGATGGTGTTGTACCAGACCAGCGCCGTTGTGACCAGCGCCCACGCAAGCGTCGTGCTGAGATCGGCGGTCGTGCTCTTGAGGAAGCCCGTCATGCCGATCAGTGAGCCGCAGACCGAGGACAGGAACAGCACGCCAATATACGGAGCAAAGCCGATGTTGTGCTCGCCCATGGTGGAGCTGACCATATTATAAAGAGCGGTAACGCCCTTTTCCGTCACACACTGCATCCGGCCCGGACGCTTTTTCAGATTCCGGCCGAGCAGCCAGCTTACGAGGATCAGCAGGATCATCACAACGAAAGCAGACACCGCCGTCTCCGTGATCGTCACGTCGAACAGTCCGAAGAACGAGAATTCAAACAGCGTACTTGCGCCCTTGCCGACGTTTTCCATCAATTTTCACCTCTGTTATTGGTTTTTTTCTTTTTGATCAGCGTCCCGGAGAACAGCGCGATGCGCATGAAGCACAGCGGCAGCAGGGTTGCCAACGGGTCGAAGTTTCCGCTCTTGAGCGCCAGCACCAGAACGACGATCAGCACGATCATGCGCAGCACGAAATTGCCGCGCGCTGCGAGCTGACCTCTCGCCGGAGAACTGGTCCGTTCCGCAAGGATCAGGGAAAAGATCATCAGCGCGAAGTTCAGCAGGACAAGCCCCGTGCCGAGCGCCGCGCTCCAGAGGATCTTCATGCTCCAGCGGCCGATAACGGCATACACGCCCAGCATCACGCCGCTCAGCAGGATCTCCGCCGGAAAGATGGGCCACATCTCCGCCAGCACAGAGCAGAAGTTCTTTCTGGTTTTCGGGGAAAGCTCCGGGGAAAGCTCCGGCATTTCCTGTCCCTTATCCGGTTTTTCCGTCATGCGGCTTTCCTCCTTTGCTGTCGATGGGGTCGAAGCTCTTGGCTGTCTTTAAGATATAGCGGAACATACTGTACACGCCGGTCAGCACGCCGAGGAGAATCCCCACGATCAGCGCCCAGCGGCCGGCGCCCCAACGGTTTACCGCCAGCCATCCCAGCAAAACGAGCAGTCCACCCGGGCAGAGCAGGCAAAAGCCGGCCTGTAACACATAGTTTACCGCGTAAGCAATGTGAAATACCTTTTTTGGCATCTGCATCCCCCGTTTAAATCTGGAATCCAAACACTTCCCTTATAGTAATATCATACCGCAAAACGCAAATAAATGCAACTCTCTTTCCCGAATTTATTTATTTTTACGGTTATGCCATTGCTTGATTTATGATATTGCATCAAGCACTGCGCTGCAACGGGCATTTGTGTGATGCTGCCTATTTTTCATACATTTTGTGTAAAATGTGCAACATTATATTTTAAGAGACTGAATCAAGGGGATATTTCCACCGCTTTTCCTGCCGCAGAGCTTTGGATAACTGTAAATTTATATCAATAACTTTGGTTTGAATTTCTCTGTCGTATTTTCCCTGACGCGGCATTGACAACCGGCCTTGCGCCTGCTACAATATTCTTCGCACAAATATGAAAAGTATGAAAAGGAGGCAGCCATGGCCGGAGGAAAACACTTGCTTGGCATGGCGCACGGACGGCACGTTTTCGGCACTGCAAAGGTTGGAGAACGCGGCCAGATCGTCATTCCCAAGGACGCGCGGGCACTGTTTGGGATTCAGCCGGGCGACACGCTGCTCATTCTCGGAGATGAAAAGAGCGGGATCATTGTGACGCGGCCGGAGGTCGTCAGCGATATGGCGCGCCGCGTATTTCAGGAGATGGAGGAAAAGAAATGAAAGATCTGTATTTGCAGCTCGGCGTTTCCCCGGCGGTTTACGCCTATGGGGAAAGCGTTCTGACCGGGCTGCGGGAACGCTTTGCCGCGGTGGACGCTGTGGCGGAATATAATCAGGCCAAGGTCATCGCCGCCATGCAGAAAAACCGCGTGGGCGCGTCCTGCTTTGCCGCCACAACCGGTTACGGTTATGACGATGTCGGCCGCGACGTGCTGGAAAAGGTCTATGCCGACACCTTCCACACGGAAGCCGCTCTCGTCCGCCCGCAGATCACCTGCGGCACGCACGCGCTGACCGTCGCCCTGTCCGCCAATCTGCTGCCCGGCGACGAGCTGCTCTCCCCCGTCGGTGCGCCTTATGATACGCTGGAGGAGGTCATCGGCATCCGCCCGTCGACCTGCTCTTTGAAGGAATACGGCGTGAGCTACCGACAGGTCGACCTGACGCCGGAGGGTACTTTTGATTATGACGCCATCCGCGCCGCGGTCAACGAGCGCACCAAGCTCGCGACCATCCAGCGCAGCAAGGGCTACGCCACCCGTCCGACCTTCTCGGTCAAACAGATCGGCGAACTGATCGCCTTCCTGAAGTCCGTCAAGCCGGACATCATCTGCATGGTGGACAACTGCTACGGTGAATTTGTTGAAACGACAGAGCCCAGTGACGTCGGCGCGGACATGGTCGTCGGCAGTCTGATCAAGAATCCCGGCGGCGGCCTCGCCCCCATCGGCGGCTACATCTGCGGCAGAGAAGCATACGTCCGGCGCTGCGCCTTCCGCCTCTCCGCGCCCGGCCTCGGGCAGGAGGTCGGCGCAAATCTCGGCCTGATGCCTGCCTTCTATCAGGGCTTCTTCCTTGCTCCGACGGTCGTCGCCTCCGCGCTCAAGGGCGCGATCTTCGCGGCAAATCTCTATGAGCGCATGGGCTTCCGCGTCGTGCCGGACGGCAGCGAAAGCCGCCATGACATCATTCAGGCCGTGGAGCTCGGCTCCCGCGAGGGCATGATTGCCTTCTGCAAGGGCATTCAGTCCGCCGCCCCGGTGGACAGCTACGCCGACCCCGTGCCCTGGGCCATGCCCGGCTATGAGGACGAGGTCATCATGGCTGCCGGCGCCTTCGTGCAGGGCTCGTCCATCGAGCTGTCGGCCGACGGCCCCATCCGTCCCCCTTACGCCGTCTATTTTCAGGGCGGCCTGACATGGTATCACGCAAAGCTCGGCATCCTTCTGTCCGTACAGAAGCTGGTGGAAGCCGGCCTTGCAAAACTTCCGGAGGTAATAAAATGAATTGGTTCTGGTTTGCACTGATCGCGCTGCTCTGCTGGAGCGGCTCCGACCTCTTTTCCAAAATCGGCTGCTGCGGTCAGGAGGACCGCACAGCACATCTGAAAATGGTAGTCGCCGTCGGCACCGTCATGGGTCTGCACGCGGCCTATATGATCCTCTTCCGCAATGTCGCGATCTCGTGGCAGGTCATCTGGACGTACCTTCCCGTGTCGCTGCTGTACATCGTTTCCATGGCGCTGGGCTATGTCGGCCTGCGCTACATTGAGCTTTCGATCTCCTCTCCCATCTGCAATTCCTCCGGTGCTCTGGTCGCCGTGCTGACCATGCTGACCGGTGGCCTGAGCGCGCTGGACGGCGCGAATCCCGTGCTGGTCGTCGGTGCGATCGCGCTGGTCTGCATCGGCGTGATCGGTCTGGGCGTCGTCGAAGCGCGCGAGGACGACGAGCTGCGCGCGCGCCGTCAGGAGCACGCCAACCGCAAGTACGCCAGAAGCTGGCTGGCCATCTGCCTGCCGATCGCCTACTGTCTGCTGGATGCCGCCGGCACCTTTGCCGACTCTCTGGTGCTGGAAACGCTCAACGAGGACTCCGCGAACGTCGCCTACGAGCTGACCTTCCTGGCCGCCGGCCTGGGCTGCCTTGCCTATCTGCTGATCCGCCGCAAAAAGTTCACCTTCAGGCTGGAGCTGCCAAAGTACATCGGTGCCGCCTGCGAAACGGTCGGCCAGCTTTTCTACATCTACGCGCTGGCGGACGAGGATCATGTCATGATGTCCGCGCCCATCATCTCGGCCTACTGTGTACTCTCGGCGGTCTGGGGCCGCATTTTCCTGAAGGAAAAGCTGTCGTGGAAGCACTATCTGATGATCGCACTTGTCGTCGTCGGCATCGTCCTGCTTGGAATTTACGATATTTAATGATCAAAAAAGCGCGTCTGCTGCCGCAGACGCGCTTTTTTACGCCATATACAGCCGCTGGATCTCCGTTCCCTGATAGTAGTGCAGCAGGATCTCCTCAAAGCGCTCCCCCGCCCGCGCCAGCGCATCGGCGCCGTACTGGCTCAGTCCCACGCGGTGGCCGTAGCCGCTGGTCGTGATAGTCACGCCATCCTCCGCAGCGGAGAAAGACATGACCGTTGAGCGCAGAGAAAAGCGGGAGCGCAGCTCCGTCCCGCGGATCTCCACGCCGCCGATTTGAATGCTGTCCAGTCCGCCGCCCGCAGTGCGCGTTTCCTCGCCGAACCATTCGGTGGGGCTTCCCGATAAGTCCGCCTCTGGGTGTGCGAGCTTCTCCGCAAATTCCGCCGCGCTGAAGGTCACGCTTTCCTCATACTGCTCCTCGTGCTCCGGGCTCTCCACCGCCTGCAAATACGGCACGTCGCTGCCCCAGACTGCGGCAGCCGCCTCCGTCATCCCCGCGGCGCAGGAGAAAAAGGTCGCGTCGATCAGTTCCTCGCTGTAGGTCACGACCAGCCCGTCCGTCTGGCTCACGGCCTCTTCCGCCCGCGTCAGCGCTTCCGTCCCGGCAAACTCCTGCACGGGCGTCCATGCCTGACAGCAGGCGAAGCTCCCGCAGACATCCACGCTGCCGTGTTTTCTCGCCTGTATCTTGCGCAGCGCATAAGTGCGCGACGCGACCGCCTGCGCCTTGAGCGCCTCCGGGGCAAAATCCGTCGGCATCTCGGCCAGCACCACGCCGGTCAGATAGTCGTGCAGCGTCATTTCCTCCACGCCGTCGGCCGTTTCTACCCGCAGCAAAAGTCCGTCGTCGAAGGACACCTGTGGTGTTTCCGCGGATTCAGAAGGCTCCGTCTGCGCCGCCGTTTCCTGCGTTGGCGGGACATTTTTCGCCCCCGGCAGCAGAAAAAACGGCAGTGCAAAGGCCGCCGACGCAACAAAAATTGCCAAAATCACTTTTCCTTTCATAACTTCTCCTTTCTGCGGCGCGTTTTGCATTGACGCGGCGCTCTTTATTTGATAAAATAGGTAAAATCTTTTGCGAGGTGATCTCCATGGCTGAACAGGAAAGCCCGTCCACCTATCAGGAATTCATTCACAGTCTATGCGCCGATTACAAGATCCATAACTCTCTGATCCATGAGGCGCGGGAAAACAGCAACATCAAGCGCGGCTTGAGAAACGACGACGGCACCGGCGTCATGGTCGGCTGCACCAAGGTCGGCAACGTCCTCGGCTACAGCGTCGTTGACGGTGACCGCGTCCCCATGGAGGGCCGCCTGATCTACCGCGGCTACGACCTGACCGACCTTGTGGACGCCTACATCCGCGAAAAGCGCTTCGGCTTCTCCGAGGTCGCCTACCTTCTGCTGCTGGGCAAGCTCCCCACGCGCGAGCAGTATGAGATGTTCAACACCGTTCTGCACTCCTACACCGCGCTGCCGCAGAACTTCACCGAGGACATGATCCTCAAAAATCCCAGCCACGACGTCATGAACAAGCTGGGGCGTTCGGTGCTGGCGCTCTACTCCTGCGACCCCGATCCGGACAGTCTGACCGTGGAAAACATGATGCGCCAGTCCATCGAGCTGGTCGCCCGTTTCCCCGTCATCGTTGCGCACGCTTACGTTGTCAAGCGCCACTATTTTGATGACGACAGTCTGTATCTGCACCGCCCCGAGCCGGGCCTCTCCATCGCGGAAAATTTCCTGCGCATGATCCGGCCGGACAAGCAGTTCACCCACGAGGAGGCGCGCCTGCTCGACCTGTGTCTGGTCTGCCACGCCGAGCACGGCGGCGGCAACAACTCCACCTTCTCCTGCCGCTCCGTTTCCTCCACCGGGACGGACACCTATTCCGCCATCGCCGCGGCCGTCGGCTCGCTGAAGGGCCCGAAGCACGGCGGCGCAAACCGGCAGGTGCTCCGGCAGTTTGAGGAATTCAAGGCGAACGTCAGGGACTGGAAAGATGACGAGGAGGTCGCGGCCTTTGTCCGCAAGGTGCTGAACAAGGAAGCCGGCGACGGCTCCGGTCTGATCTACGGCATGGGCCACGCCGTCTATACCCTCTCCGACCCGCGCACGCTGATCCTCCGCAAAAGCGCGCGCACGCTGGCGCGCCAGAAAAACATGCTTGACGAGCTGGAGCTGATGGAAGCCATCGAGCGCGTCACGCCCAGCGTTTTCGCCGAGATCACCGGCAGTGAGAAGGTCATGTGCGCCAACGTGGATATGTATTCCGGCCTGATGTACCGTATGCTGGGCATCTCCCCGGATCTCTTTACCCCGCTGTTCGCCGTGGCCAGAATCACCGGCTGGTGCGCGCACCGCATGGAGGAGGTCCTGACCGGCGGCCGCATCTACCGTCCGGCCTACAAGCCGCTGATCCGTCATAAGGATTATGTCCCGTTTGACGAGCGTTAAACCGCTTTTGCGGGAGTGTCCTGTGCGGGATCTTCGCATAGATCATCTGCGCGCGGTTCTGGTCTTTCTCGTCGTGTTCAGCCACTTTCTGGAAGCGTCCCCGAATGGCTGTATGCCGCTCTACCGCTCGATCTATGCGTTTCACATTCCCGCGCTGCTGTTTCTCTCCGGGCGCTTTGCGCGCTTTTCGCTGCGGCGGGTTCGGGGGCTTCTGCTTCTGTACGCTGTCTGCCAACTCCTCTACCGGCTGTTTGACTGGCTGGTGCTGGGCAACCCGCAGAAGGTTGTAAGCTGGCTTCTGGTTCCCTATTGGCATCTGTGGTATCTTGTCGTGCTGATCGGCTGCCTTGCGCTGGCACCGCTGTTGGAGAAAATTTCCCGGAAGCTGCGGCCGCTAGCCGTTCTCGCTTCCCTGCTGGTTGCCGTGCTCTGGGGCGCGATTCCCGTTTCCGGCTACTGGCTCTCCTTTGGACGCCTTCTGAGCTTTTTCCCCTTCTTTTTGACAGGATTGTACTGCAAAAATGTCCGCCTGCCCTCCGGAAAGCACCGGGCTCTGCCGCTGTTTCTGTCCGCTCTCCTGACCGCCGCGGGAACATGGCTCCTGCTCCGCTGGAACGCGCTGCCGACGGGTCTTCTCTTCGGTGCGCAGAGCTTTGCCCGACTGGGCGCAACCGTAGTGCAAAAGGTATTCTCCCTCGCATTCGCCTTTTGCTGGATATGCTTTCTCCTGCTTTTCCCCTGGCCTTCGCGCTCAATCCCTCTCTGGACAGGCATCGGTCAGGCAACCCTCCCTATCTACCTGCTGCACGGTTTCTTTGTCCTCGCCGCGAAGCACTGGGCGCTGTTTGTCGGTCTTGACTCGCTTGCTCCGCTGGCTGCACTGGCGGTGAGCCTGCTTCTGACCGTCCTGCTTGGCAGTCCGGAGCTGAGCCGCCGGATGAACACGCGCTTCTTTCCAAGCAGCAAAGGAAAAAATACACTTTTTTCGCCAAACCCCGAAAAAAAGGATTGACAATTTCCGCTGTCCATGCTACAATATCTGAGCAATCTGGTCAACGGAATATGCGCGAGTGGTGGAATTGGCAGACTCGCTAGATTCAGGTTCTAGTGTCCACTCCGGACGTGCGGGTTCAAGTCCCGCCTCGCGCACCAAGAAGCAGCGATCTTTGGCAGAAGATCGTCGCTTCTTTCTTTTCTTCTCTTTTCGTTTTTCACTTTTCTCCCCTCTCTCGAATCGCTGAGTTCTTATTGAACGCACCTATTTTTATTTCCTTGATTCATTGTCCGTATTTGACTATACTATTTTGAGAATACAGAAGGGGGCAAACGTAAATGAAATATTTGGTTTTATTGGCCGGCTGCGGACTTGGCGATGGGTCATGCATAGAAGAAGTCATCCTGACGTATGCAGCGCTTGACAAGTACGGATGCGATTACACGCCTGTTGCAGAAGATCTCTCCGTGGCGTCAGTGAACCACCTGACCGAGCAGGCGGCAGAGACGCGGAACCTTCTCCAAGAGGCAGCCCGCATCGGCAGAGGGCGCATAAAGGACATTCGTGAAATTGATTTTGAAGAATACGGTGCGTTAATCATACCCGGTGGAATCGGTCTACTGAACAATTATAAGGATTCCGACTTGATCGTGGCATGCGTCACTCATTTTATTGGCAGGAAGAAGCCGATCGCTGCCATGTGCGCAGGAATCGACTTCATGCGTCGCTTCCTCGGAAGTAGTCTTTTGGAACGTGAAGCAAAAGGACTAGCTGCCGAAAAATTTTGCTATGCCTCTGACAACAATCTTTATTACACTCCAGCCTTCCGAAAAACCGGCAGCTGCTACACGGCGTTACTGGGCATTGATGCAATGATTGATGCGTTGAGGAAAACCCAAACAACCTGACAGAATTTCAGATTATCGCAGCATTACAGCAGTTTTCTCAAACATAGAGCCTATCTTCCGACCGCAGGCAGGCCAGCGCCTTGACCGGCAGTGCATAGCCACAGCCGAAGAAGCCATTCCCGTGAAAAATTTCAAGCTGCTTCCCGCGCACCTGCGACGACGCCGTTATCATTTCTCGCCCCACACGCAAACTGACAATATTCGTAGCCGTTGAGCGCCTGTGTTCCCGGCAGCGGTGTCTGGGACACCCGGCTGCGGCCGAAGCCATGCCTTGTTAGGCGCCACCGCAACCGCTGGAAGGCCGCCGATTATCCGAATGGAATTGATGCGAAGAAAAGGCCGAGCGCAATGGCCAGGCCCCTTCTAACGCAGGCTTTGAAAATACGCAAAGTCACTTTGCCACTTATAACTAGGAGAAGGCGGGATTTCCCCGCCTCCTCCTGATTTTTTTGTTACTCTGCCTTTTTCTCCACTGTAATTGTCTTAGAGCCCAAAAGCGTATTGCCCGTACCGACTTCCTTGCCGGCTGCATCGACATTGATCGCGTAAATCTCGATCTTGTGCGTGCCCGGCTCTACCGTGAGTTTCACATCGTAGCCGTGTGCAGCGCCCAAATCGGCGCTTACCTTGACAACGTCATCGCGGTTTCCGTTTGCGGTTGCCGTACGAACCAGCTTGCCATCCACATGAATCTGAATCTGCAGTGCTGCTTTCGGTGCGCTCCAGTCCGCAGCCCAGCCGCCAATTGCGACCTCACCGGTAGACTGGTTGACATTTGCAGCGTTGAGGCCGCCGAACGGCTTGACTTCCTCGAGATAGAAGCATTCCGCTGCGCTGCCATTCGCCGTGTGCATGCGGATGTTCGTACCGTCCGCCGCCTTCGCTCCGGCCAAATCAATGCACTTACCGCTTGTCTTGCTGTAGAAGCTGTAGGTGCCGCTGGCGTTGCGGACGACTGTGAACTTCTGGGAATCGCCGTTGTAAACGCTATACTGCTGGACGTTCGTATCCTCCGCCGTGTTGTTCGCAGCGATGTCCACACCCATGCCGGAATGCACCGCGCGGATGCTGTAATAGCCGTCCGCCGTGCGCACGACCCGGAACATCTGGTTCTTGCTGTCCCGGACGGAACCCCAAACCTGAATGTTCGCGCCGTTGTTCATTTCCAGCTTTGCGGGAATGTTGTTCGGATAAACTATTCTCCATACCTGAACGCTCCATTTCTCATTACTGCTTATAGTATAATTTCCATCCTCAGTTTTGAGAAATGTGCGAAAAAGAGAAAGCACTCTGCGAATTACTCACAGAGTGCTCTCCTTTAAGTTTCCAGCTTAGTTGTCATATAATCGTCAAAGGCGGTGATCTCTTTCTTTTTCAGAGCGTCGGTCACATCAACATAGATAACCCTTGTGGGCAGGAAGTTCGTGGCGCACCTTCATTCGGCTGGGGCTTTCACCCCCGATCAGGAATGTACCTGTTGAATGTCTATTCGATTTTCAAGGTTCGTGAGGTTTTTGCCCTCACTAACCAACTGGGAAATTTTTTTCGATTTGTACGAAGTTTTTTTGAGATTTTTCAAAAAATTTTTTTCGACCACCTTTCAGGGATAAAAAAAGCCCCTATCACATCTCAGAGATGTAATAGGGGCAGAAATAGGAAAAGCCCGCTGACCGAAATCAGCGGGCTTAAATCATATGAAATTATCGTATGCTATCGGAACTTGTCTGCAATCGCAAAATTCCAAACGCATTTTTGGCGTAAGCTCGGAGTAAATTGGCGTAAGTTGTGGCGTAAGCACCGACAATTTTAGGTCAATCAATAGAGCTTTGCGCCTGCCGGAATGTGAGGATCGACCATCAGCAAATGCAACTTTTCTTCACCGTTTTCGTGATGCACGGCTGAGATCAGCATACCGCAGGAATCGATGCCCATCATCGCTCTCGGAGGCAGATTGGTGATTGCAATGCAGGTCTTTCCAACCAGTTCTTCCGGCTCATAATACTCGTGAATTCCGCTCAAAATGACCCGATCAGTGCCGGTTCCGTCGTCCAAAACGAACTTTAAGAGCTTTTTGGACTTCTTCACGGCTTCGCACGCCTTGACCTTCACAGCCCGATAATCGGACTTGGCGAAAGTATCAAAATCGACCTGATCTTGGAACAGCGGCTCGATCTCCACATTGGAAAAATCAATCGGCTCGTCCTTAATCTCGATCTCGACCGTACCCTTAGCTCCGCCGATGATACCGACTTCCTCAGGCTTTTTCTCCGACTTGGGAGTGTCCAACGGCTTCATTGTGGGGAACAGGAGGACATCGCGGATGGAAGGGCTGTCTGTCAGCAGCATGACCAAACGGTCAACGCCGAAGCCCAGACCACCTGTGGGCGGCATACCATATTCCAACGCATTGATGAAATCATAATCCACCTGCGCACGGCAATCCGGCTCCAACTCCTTGCGCTCCGCGACCTGACGCTCGAAGCGTCCCTTCTGGTCAATGGGGTCGTTCAGCTCGGAGAAGGCATTGCCGAATTCCGTCGCGTTGATGAAGTATTCAAAGCGCTCGGTAAACGCAGGATCATCCGGCTTGCGCTTGGCCAGCGGACTGATCTCCACCGGGTAATCGTAGATAAAGGTCGGCTGGATGAGCTTGTCCTCGACAAATGCGTCGAAGAACTCGGCGAGAATCGCGCCCTTGGTCGGGATCTCGGGCAGATCGACCTTGTGCTCCTTCGCACAGGCGATCGCGTCCTCGTCCGACTTCCATTCGTTGAAGTCCACACCGCTGTACTTCTTGACCGCCTCGATCATGGTCAGGCGCTCCCAGTGGCCGAGGTCGATCTCGTGGCCCTGATAGGGCACGACCAGCGTACCGCAGACCTTCTGCGCGACCTGCTTCATCATGTCCTCGACCAGATCCATCATGCCGTGGAAATCGGTGTAGGCCTGATACAGCTCGATCGTCGTGAATTCCGGGTTGTGCTTGGGGTCCATGCCCTCATTGCGGAAGATGCGGCCAACTTCATAAACGCGGTCCATGCCGCCGACGATCAGGCGCTTGAGGTACAGCTCCGTTTCAATGCGGAGGACCATGTCGATGTCCAGCGTGTTGTGGTGGGTATAGAAGGGACGCGCAGAAGCGCCGATCTCAAAGGGAGTCAGGATGGGCGTGTCGACCTCAAGGAAGCCGCGCGCGTCGAGGAAGCTGCGCAGCTCGCGCATGATATTGCTGCGCTTGACGAAGGTGTCCTTTACATTGGGGTTGACGATCAGGTCGACATAACGCTGACGATAGCGGGTCTCCAGATTCGTCAGGCCATGGAACTTGTCCGGCAGCGGCAGCAGCGCCTTGGTCAGAAGGGTCTGCTCATGCACACGGACGGAAATCTCACCGCGCTGCGTGCGGAACACGTCGCCATGCACACCGACGATGTCGCCGATATCGTATTTGCGGAAGTCATTGAACTGTTCCTCCGGCATCTCGTCAAACTTGACATAGAGCTGGATGCGCCCGGCGGCATCCTGCAAATCGCAGAAAAGCACCTTGCCCATGCCGCGCTTGGTCATGATGCGTCCGGCGAGGGAAACGGGCTTGCCCTCCATCTCGTCAAAGTGATTTTTGATCTCTTCGCTGGTGGTATTGGTTTCAAAACGGGTCTGGGCGAAGGGGTTCTTCCCCTCGCTCTGGAGCTGCGTCAGCTTCTCTCTGCGGATGCGCATCTGATCGGTCAGCGACAGCTCCTCCTGCGGTACAAACTTTGCCACGATCTATCTCCTTATTTTATCTCTCTACTGCCAGAATTTCAAACTTTACGATGCCGATCGGCGCCTCGACCTCGACGACATCGCCGATGTGCTTGCCGATCATCGCGCGGCCAAAGGGGGAGTCATCGGAAATGCGCGACTCGCGTGGGTTGGCTTCCTGAGAACCGACGATGGTATAGACCGCGTCCTCATCCAGCTCAACGTCATGCACTTTTACGGTGCATCCAAGGCCAACCGTTCCGGTGTGAGCCGCCTCGGCAGCCTCGTCGATCACGACGGCGTGCGTGAGGATGTTTTCCACTTCCGCGATGCGGCCATAGAGCTTGGCCTGCTCGTTTTTGGCTTCATCGTATTCACTGTTTTCGGAAAGGTCGCCGAAGGAGCGCGCTTCCTTGATCTGCTCGGCAACTTCTTTTTCCTTTGTGGTCTTGAGGTAATTCAGCTCCGCCTCAAGCTCTTTCAGACGTTCTCTGGTCAGTTTGAATTCTTTTGCCATTTTATATACCTCCTGTGCCGTAAGGCGATTGCAATACAAATTGATTCGTTATATTATAGAGGATGCGTCCCCCGCCTGTCAAGGATTTTCTTGCGGCAGCGCGGAAATTGCCGCCTGAAGCTGGGTATCCGCGGCCGCATCGACCAGGCCGAGGTACAAATTCTGATAGGTTTCGTCGTCGACCTCCACTACGATGTCCGGCGTCACGCCGACATCCGTGAGCGTTACGCCGTGCGGCGTCTTGTAATGGCCGGTGGAAACCGCCACGGCGGAACCGTCACTGAGCTGGAAGGTCTGCTGATAGTTGCCCTTGCCGCAGGTTTTGGTGCCGACGATGGTCGCCGCGCCGTATTCCTGAAGCGCCGCCGCAAAGAACTCCGCCGCGGAATAGGAGTCGTCGTTGACGATCACCGCCATGGGCATATCCAGATAGTTCGCGTCCGAATAGTCCGTGGTTTCGTTGCCGAGATAGTCCACGGAGGTGAAGAGCGGGCCCTCCGGAAGGAGATAATCCAGCACCGTCAGGAGCTCCGTTTTCATTCCGCCGGGGTTAAAACGCAGGTCAAACACCAGCGACTGCGCGCCCTGCTCCCGCAGCGACTCGATCGCGGCGATGGTGTCGCGCGCACAGTTGGAGTCAAAGTTGTTGATCTTGATATAGCCGATCCCGTTGTCCATGAGTCTGGAGGCAACGACCTCGACCTCGATCTTCGCGCGCATGACGGCGACATCAAAAGATTCCTCGCCGCGGAGGATGGTCAGCGTGACCTCCGTCCCTGCCTCGCCGCGCACGCGGTTTTTCGTTTCCGTCATGCCGAGGGCAACGGTACTCTCCCCTTCTACCGCAGTGATGATGTCGCCTGCCCGCAGCCCGGCTTCCTCGGCGGGGCTGCGGGGCGTCACGCTCTTGATGGCAAAGCCCTTGGCCGTCGCCTCATCCTCCGGCTTCTGGATGGTCACGCCAATGCCGACATAGGCATTCGCGTTGGACTCCAGATAGGAGGCAAAATCCTCCGCGCTGATATAGTAGCTCCAGCGGTCGCCGGTCGCTGCCACGGCAGCATTGGAGAGCGCATCGTCCAGCTTCTTCATATCCAGCCCGTCCACGTACTTTTCATCCAGCAGGGACACGAGCTCCTCTACCTTGGACAGATACGCCGGGGTCTGGGCATCGTCGGAAAGATCCGTCTGGGCATTGCGCTGCTCGCGGACGTGGAAGCCCGCCATGCAGCCAAGCACGGTCGACACAAACACAACGAGTGCCGTCACGCCGGCACAGAGGAAATAGGGCCATACTTTTCTGTTCTTTTCCATAATCTTCTCCGAGTCATAAAAGTCAATCGCCCACAGCCCCGCGCGGGGCTGTGGGGAAGTTAGCGGTTGCTACCAATTAGGATGATAGCCGGAACGCGCACCGTTTAACCGCTCAGACCAGCACCGAGGCCACAAGGCCAAGGATGATCACGAGCGCCAGCACGATGGCGATCACGGAAACGATCACACGCCGGTACTTATACATTCACAGTGCCTCCTCAGGGGACGGAAACATAGTCAAACGGATTTTGCAGCGAGCCGTTGTAGTAGACATTGAAGTGCAGATGGTTGCCGGTGGAGTTGCCGGTCGTGCCGACATAACCGATTACATCGCCCTGATTGACGTACTCGCCGACGCTGACCGCATAGTAACGCATATGCGCATACAGGGTGGAATATCCGTCGCCGTGGTTGATGACCACGTAATTGCCCCAGGAATACTGGGCATAGGCCGCCGTCGTGACCGTGCCGCTCTTGGAGGCGTAGATGGGTGTGCCGCCGGCAGCGGCAAGATCCACGCCGCTGTGGAAGGTGTAAGTACCGCTGATCGGATGGTAGCGATAGCCATAGGGAGAGGTGCACCACGAGCCGCAGCTTCTCGGCAGCGGATAGAGGAAGGAGCCGTCGCCGGTCGTTCCGCCACCGGAACTGCCTCCGCTTGAGCCGCCATTATTCTTATTGGCCTCTTCCTGCGCCCTGCGCTCGGCCTCGACCTTGTCGTTATACTCTTTTTCCTTCTGCGCGATCTCCTCGGCAAGCTCGTTCTCCATGGCGTCGTATTTTTCCATATCGGCGTCCAGAAGCTCCGCATTGGCGATCAGCTCATCGAGCAGCTTTTCGGATTCGGCGCGCTTGGCCTCCAGCTCCTCCTCCGCCGCGGCAAGCTCGGTCTTTTTCTCTTCGACCGTCACCTTCTCGGCGGCAAGCGTTTCCTTTGCGGAAAGCACGTCGCTGGCCAGCGTGCGGATCTCCTCCATCATGCGCTGGTCGCTCTTGGCGATCTCTTCGACCATGGAAATGCGGTTGAGCATCTCGGAAAAGCTGTTGGCACGGAAGATGACCGCCCAGTAGGAAATATCACCCTGCTCCTGCATGGCACGCAGGCGCTGCTTATAGTGCTCCAGCAGATCGTTCTGCTGCGCCTGAAGGTCGTCCAGCTCCGCCTGCTTTTCCGCGATCAGCAGATTGTACTGCCGGAGCTGCTCGTTGAGGTTCTGCACCTGCTGATAGATCAGCGTGACCTCATGGTCGACCTGTGCCCGCTGGTCAACGACGTTGACCGTTTTTTCATCGTTGGCGTCGATCTGCGCCTGCAATTCGTTTTTCTGCGCGTCGATCTCGTCGGCCCGTTTCTCCAGCGCGTCCAGCTCATCCTGAATATCGGAGGAGCTGACCGCAAATGCGGAGGAAAACAGGCAGGCGATCAGCGACAGCGCCAGAAGCACTGCGCAAATGGAACGAAAGAAATGCTTCA
>UQWH01000007.1 GCA_900544705.1 uncultured Eubacteriales bacterium
GGCGTGCCCTCAGTGCGCAAAGCGCACGTGTTTTTTGATTTCAAAATCAAAAAACGTAGTATTACTCTTTCCTTCCCCCCGAAACTTTCAGCAGACACTTTTTTAATAGCCCGTGCGCCGTATTTTTAATTCCCGTTCAGCAAGACCTTGCAAAATGTCCGGAAACATGATACATTAAAATACCAGAGAAATAAATTGTGAGTTTTTTGGAGTTGATGAAGGCGTGGAATCCATTACGAGCGCGAAAAATCCGCTGATCCAGCACATCCGGCGGCTGCTGGCTTCGCGCAGCTACCGCGAGGAAACCGGAGAATTTGCCGCCGAGGGCTGGAAGCTGCTGGATGAGGCACGGCGCTGGTATCCCGATTTTACCGCGGTCGTCGTGACGCAGGGAGCGGAGCTTCCGGAGCTGCCGCCGCAGACGCGCGTGGTGTCCGTGCCGGATTCCCTGATGCAGAGCCTTTCTTCTATGCGAACGCCGCAGGGCGTGGTGTTCGCATTGCGGCTTCCGCAGCGGCCCGCGCTTTCACTCAGGCCCGGCATGGTGCTGCTCGACCGGATTCAGGACCCCGGCAATTTAGGCACGATCCTGCGCACGGCGGATGCCTTTGAGATTCCGGTGGTGCTGACAAACGGCTGCGCCGATCCGTATTCGGATAAAACGGTGCGCGCCTCCATGGGCGCGGTGTTCCGCACTCAGCCGCAGATCGCGGAGCTGGAGGAGGTTCTGCACCTCTGCCGGGAGCAGGAGATTCCACTTGCGGCGACGGCGCTGTCGCCGGCAGCGCGGGACATTCGCGAGGTGCCGCTTGCAGGCAGCATCGCGGTCATCGGCAGCGAGGGACAGGGAATCTGTAAGGAGCTTCTGGATGCCTCGCAGATGCAGGTCATCATTCCGATGTCGCCGCGCTGTGAATCGCTCAATGCGGCGGTGGCCGCCGCGCTCGTGATGTGGCAAATGCGGAGCTGAGAAAGAGGGAAGGATATGCTGAAGCATTGGATCTGGCTGACCACGCGGCCCGGTATCGGGGTTCACGGACGCGCTGCGCTGCTGCGCCTGTTCGGAACGGCGGAGCGTATCTTTGAAATGAAGGAAAGGGACTATCTTGCCGCGGAGGGCTTTGAGTGCCGCTGGCTGGAGAGCCTGCTGGACAAATCTCTGGATGAAGCGGAGAAAATCCTGATCGAATGTGACGACAAGAGCATCCGTCTGGTCACCTATGCAGACGGCGCCTATCCTTCGCGCCTACGGAATATTTCCGACCCGCCCGCGCTGCTTTATTACTGCGGAACGCTGCCGGATTTTGACAACGAGGCAGTGATCGGCGTGATCGGCTCGCGCCGGTGCAGTGCTTATGGTCTGCTGCACGCGAAGCAGTTTTCCAAGCTGATTGCATCCAGCGGCGGGCTTGTTGTGTCCGGCGGAGCGCGCGGCATTGATTCCATGGCGCTGCGCGGTGCGCTGGATTCGGAGATGCCGGTCGCGTGCGTGCTGGGCTGCGGCGTGGATGTCGTCTATCCGCCGGAAAATCGCGAGCTGTTCCGCCAGATCGCCGCGCATGGGTGCCTGCTCAGTGAATACAGACCCGGTACCCGCCCGGATCGCGGAAATTTCCCCGTGCGCAACCGGATCATCAGCGGTCTGGCGCTGGGTGTGCTTGTCGTGGAAGCGCCGGAGAGGAGCGGCGCGCTGATCACGGCAAATCTGGCGCTGGAGCAGGGCCGCGACGTATTTGCCATTCCCGGCAACATCGGCGTGAAAAGCTGTGAGGGCAGCAACCGCCTGATCCGCGACGGCGCGATCGTCGTGGAAAACGGCTGGGAGATCCTGCGCGAATACGAGCATCTTTTCCCGGGAAAACTCTCCGACGGCCGCAGCCGCGAGGCGATGGAGCGCGGCTTCATGGCACGCTTCGGGCGCCCTGCGCCGGTGTATACGCCGGTGGTTCTGGAAGAACCCGTCGACAAAAAAGTCATTGACAATCCGGAAAACAGGAATTATAGTGACGTAAAAGAGAAAGTGCCGGTTTTGGCCGGGGATGAGGCTGCCGTGTTTGCAGTGCTCAGTGAGCAGCCCGAACTGGCCGATGAGCTTGTTGTGCGGAGCGGACTGCCCGCGCAGCGTGTTGCTGCGGCTCTGACTATGCTGCAGATCAAGGGGTTGGCCCGCAAACAGGCGGGCAACCGCTATTGCAGGACCGGAAAATAAATCACGTTGGAGGTTTCCCCGAATGGCAAAGGGAGCAACAAATCTTGTGATCGTGGAGTCGCCCTCCAAGGCGAAAACGATCGGAAAATATCTCGGCCCGGACTATCAGGTGCAGGCCTGTATGGGCCACCTGCGCGACCTGCCGAAGAGCACCATGGGCGTGGACATCGACCACGATTTCACGCCGCAGTATCTTCCGCTGGCGGGCAAGGAGAGCCTGATCTCAGAACTGAAAAGCGCGGCGAAGAAATCGGACTGCGTCTATCTCGCAACCGACCCGGACCGCGAGGGAGAGGCCATTTCCTGGCATCTGAAGGAGCTGCTCGCTTTGCCGGACGGCAAGACGAAGCGCGTGACCTTCAATGAAATCACGAAAAACGTCGTCACGCGCAGCATTCAGCAGCCGCGCGACATCGACTATAATCTCGTCGATGCGCAGCAGGCGCGGCGCATCCTCGACCGGATCGTCGGCTATCAGCTCAGTCCGCTGCTGTGGAAGAAGGTGCGGCGCGGCCTGTCTGCCGGGCGTGTGCAGTCCGTTGCGACCCGTCTTGTCGTGGAACGGGAAAAAGAGATCGAGGCCTTTGTGCCGAAGGAATACTGGACGCTCGATGTCCTCCTGCGCTGTCTGGACAAGCCCGGCTCCTTCACCGCCCGCTACTATGGCGACGGCAAGAAGCGCGAACTGCACAGCGAGGAGGAAGCTTTCCAGATCGAGCGCGACATTACGGGCAGGGAGTTTTCCATTGCGTCCATCAAGCGCGCGGAAAAGCGCCGCTCTCCGACGCCGCCCTTTATCACCTCGACGCTTCAGCAGGAGGCTTCGCGCAAGCTCAATATGACGCCGCGGCGCACCATGGCGGTCGCGCAGCAGCTCTATGAAGGCGTGGAGCTGAGCTCCGAGGGCTCCGTCGGCCTGATCACCTATATGCGTACCGACTCTCTGCGCCTTTCCGAGGAGGCGCTGGCCGCCGCGCGCGAGCTGATCTGCGAGCGTTATGGCCCGGAGTATTATCCCGGTTCCCCGCGCCATTTCCGCAAGAAGGAGGGCGCGCAGGATGCGCACGAGGCTATCCGTCCCAGCAATGTCCGGCTCGACCCGGAGAGCATCAAGGATGATCTGACCAAGGAGCAGTACCGCCTGTACAAGCTCATCTGGAGCCGCTTCGTCGCCTGCCAGATGGCGGACGCGCGCTATGACTCCATGCAGATCGACACCACCTGCGCGGGCCATACCTTCCGCGCGACCGACCAGCTCATGACCTTCGCGGGCTTCACCGCAGTGTATGAGGAGGGACGCGACGACGAGACGGAGGAAAAAACCTCCTCTCTGCCGAATCTCGACGGCTCCGAGCGTCTGGTCGCGGACAAGACCGGCAAGGATCGGCACTTCACCCAGCCGCCCGCCCGCTACACGGAGGCGACGCTGGTCAAGGCGATGGAGGAGCGCGGCGTCGGCCGCCCGTCCACCTATGCCGCGACCGTGGCGACGATCGAAGCCAGAGAGTATGTCATCAAGAAGGATAAGCGCCTGTTCCCGACGCCGCTCGGCCGCGTGGTGACGGAGCTGATGATCGAACGCTTCAATGACATCATCGATGTGGAGTTTACGGCCAATATGGAGCATGAGCTCGATGAAGTCGAAGCCGGCAAGGTGTTCTGGAAGGACGTCCTGCGCAGCTTCTACACCGGTTTCCATCAGGAGATGGTGGACGCGGAGAAAGCGTTGGAGGGAACCCGCATCAAGGTGCCGGACGAGGTATCGGACGAGGTCTGCAAGCTCTGCGGCAAGCCCATGCTGGTCAAGAGCGGACGCTTCGGCCGCTTTCTGGCCTGTTCCGGCTTCCCGGAGTGCAAGTTCACGATGCCCATCGTCGAGCGGATGCCGGGACGCTGCCCGCGCTGCGGCAGCGCCATTCTGAAACGAAAATCCCAGAAGGGCTATGTCTATTACGCCTGTGAGCGCGGCGCCGAGTGCGGCTTCATGACGTGGGACGTGCCGACGGAGCAGGATTGCCCCGTCTGCGGTCAGACGATGTTCAAGAAGTCCGGGCGCGGCCGGCTGACACCCTTCTGCATCAATGAAAAATGTCCCAACTTCCTCCCGGAGGACAAGCGCGGCTACAAGCGCCGGATGCCCAAGGCGACGACGGACACCGTCGAGTCGGCGGAGGAAATTGCGGAAGAAACGCCGGAGAAGAAGCCGGCAAAGAAGACCGCCGCAAAGACGGCGGCAAAGAAAACTCCCGCGAAGAAGACGGCGGGAAAAACGAAAAAGGAAACCAAGAAATGACGGAAGTTAAGGTGATCGGCGCCGGTCTTGCCGGCAGCGAGGCGGCATGGCAGCTTGCACAGCGCGGATTTCGTGTGAAGCTGTACGAGATGAAGCCGGAAAAAATGTCGCCCGCGCACCACTGCGCAGATTTTGCGGAGCTGGTGTGCTCCAATTCCCTGCGCGGCGACCGGCTGGAAAACGCCGTGGGACTGCTCAAGGAGGAACTGCGGCGTGTGGGGAGCCTGATCCTCTCCTGCGCGGATGCGACGCGCGTGGAGGCGGGCGGCTGCCTCGCGGTCGACCGCTACGGCTTTTCCGCGATGGTCACGAAGAAGCTGCGCGAGCATCCGAATGTCGAGGTCGTTCCCGGCGAGGTCACAGAGATTCCGCAGGGGCCGGTGGTCATCGCCACGGGGCCGCTGACCTCGGACGCGATGGCGGAGGCCATCCGGGAATATTTCGGCAATGCCGACTACCTTCACTTTTTTGATGCGGCAGCGCCGCTGGTCACGGTGGATTCCGTTGATATGACCTGCGCGTGGCGCGCCTCGCGCTACGACCGCGGCAGTGCCGATTACATCAACTGTGCGATGAACCGGGAGGAATATCTCGCTTTCGTGCAGGCGCTTTCCACGGCCGAGGAGGCCGAAGTCCACGGCTTTGAGGACAAAAACGTCTTTGAGGGCTGTATGCCGGTCGAGGTCATGGCGCGCCGGGGCGTGGATACGCTTCGCTATGGGCCGATGAAGCCGGTCGGCCTGCGCGACCCGAACACCGGAAAGGAACCTTATGCCGTCGTTCAGCTCCGGCAGGACAACGCAGCGGGCAACATCTATAATCTGGTCGGCTTCCAGACGCATCTGCGCTTCCCGGAGCAGAAGCGCGTCTTTTCCATGATCCCGGCGCTGCGGAACGCGGAGTACGTCCGCTACGGCGTGATGCACCGCAATACCTTCCTCAATTCGCCGCAGCTTCTGGATGCCTCCTTTGCCGACCGCAGAGATCCCATGGTCGCCTTTGCCGGGCAGATGACGGGTGTGGAGGGCTATGTGGAGTCCTGCGCGTCCGGCTATCTGGCGGCGGTCAGCATGGCGGCGCGGCTGAATGGAGAGACCCCGCCCGACTTTGGAAGGGAAACGGCCATCGGCGCGCTGGGCCATTACATCAGCGACGGTTCGATCGGGAATTTCCAGCCGATGAACATCAATTTCGGAATTATCGCCCCGCTGGAGCAGCGAATCCGGGGCAAGGCAAATAAGAATCTCGCCATCGCGAACCGTGCGCTTGCGCACATCGACGCACTGACGGGGAAAACAAAGGAGGAGCAGGCATGAGAATTATCATTGACGCAATGGGCGGCGACAACGCGCCGGACGAGATCGTTCTGGGTGCGCTGCGCGCGGCAAAGGAATACGGAACGGAGATCGTGCTGGTGGGCCGCGGGGAGGATATTCTGCGCGGCATGAAGGCCAACGGTCTGGACAATCTTCCGCAGGGCGTCGAGATCGCCAATGCCGAAGATATGGTCGATATGCACGTTGACCCCACCCAGGTCGTGCAGCAGCACCGCAATTCCTCCATGGTCGTCGGCCTGAAAATGCTGGCCGACGGCGCGGGCGACGCGATGATTTCCGCGGGCAACACGGGCGCGCTTCTGACGGCGGGCACGCTGCTGGTCAAGCGCATCCGAGGCATCCGCCGTGCGGCCTTTGCACCGCTGTTTCCGACCCGCACGGTCCTGATCGACGCGGGCGCGAACACGGAGTGCACGCCGGAATTTCTGATGCAGTTCGGCTGCATGGGCTCGCTCTACGCGCAGAAGGCGCTCGGGATCGAGCGGCCCCGCGTGGCGCTGCTGAACAACGGTGCGGAGGAAGAAAAGGGCGACGAGCTGCACAAGAACGCCTATGTTCTCCTGAAAAAGGCCGATGAAAACGGGCTCATTCACTTCACCGGCAACATCGAGGGACGCGACGTTCTGACCGGCGCGGACGTGATCGTGGCCGACGGCTTCTCCGGCAACGTGCTGCTCAAGAGCATCGAGGGCACTGCAAGCTACATGGCGCACATGATGAAGGATATGTTCAAGCGGAATTTCCTTTCCAAGATCGGGTATCTCTTCTGCAAGAAGGGCGCAAATGAGATCCGCAAGACCATGGATTACCGCGAGATCGGCGGCTCCATGCTGGTCGGCCTGAACAAGCCGGTCATCAAGGCGCATGGTTCTTCCGATGCGCTGGCCATCATGGGTGCGGTGAAGCAGGCGATGACGGCAGTGGAAAGCGGCTTCTGCGAGGAGATCCGCGCGAACGTTTCCCGGATGACCCTGCCGCGGGAGGCGCAAAATGCAGACTGAGCTGGAACGCGCGCTGGGCTACGAGTATCGGGACCGCGAGCTGCTGCGCATGGCGCTGTCGCATACCTCCTACGCCAATGAAATCTACAAGGACGCCTTCCAGAGCTATGAGCGGCTGGAATTTCTGGGCGACTCCATTTTGGGCTTCGTTACGGCAGACTATCTTTACCACAAATTCCCCCACAAGCTGGAGGGGGAACTCTCCCGCATCCGTGCGGAGCTGGTCTGCGAAAAGAATCTCGCACTGGTCGCGGAGAAGCTGTCGCTGGGCGACTATCTGCTGCTGGGAAACGGAGAGAAGCAGACCGGCGGCCGCCAGCGTGCGAGCATCACGTCGGACGTGGTCGAGGCGCTGATTGCTGCGGCCTATCTGGACGGCGGCTTTGAGGCGGCAAAGCACATCGTGCAGCAGCACGTGCTGTCGCTGCTCTCCGAAGCGGAAAAAACGCACGATTATAAGACCGAATTGCAGGAGCTGGTGCAGCGAAAGAAGGAACAGCACCTTACCTATGAGCTGCTGACTGAAAGCGGCCCGGATCACTGCAAGGAGTTTACCGTGCAGGTTTCTCTGAACGGGACGCCTGTGGGCAGCGGGACTGGAACGAGCAAGAAGCGCGCGGAGCAGGCTGCGGCGCAGCAGGCGATTGCGAAGCTCTTCCCGAAAAATGCGAAATAAGAACAGTAGAATTGGAAGCCCTTTCCGAGAGGAAAGGGCTTCTCAGACTGTCAAAAAACCTATCGAACCGAAAGTTTCGGAGGGAAGGAAAGAGTGAAAGGGAACCGTCAGGGTTCCCTTTCGCGTTCAATAACCCGCCGCAGCGGCCAAAATTGCAAAATAAAAATACAAAATTCAGATTTTGCAATTTTGCAGGCAGCTTGTCAAAAAAGTCCTTTTGGACTTTTTTGACAAGCTGGGAAGCCCTTTCCGAGAGGAAAGGGCTTCTTTTGCGCTATCCTGCTTGCATTTTGATACAATTTGTGGTAACATATAGCGATAATACAATAGGAGTACTATGCCGATGTATCTGAAGCAGCTTGAAATTCAGGGCTTTAAATCCTTTGCTGATAAAACGACCGTTTCGTTCGGACACGACATCACGGCGATCGTCGGGCCGAACGGAAGCGGAAAATCAAATATTTCGGACGCCATCCGCTGGGTCATGGGTGAGCAGAATTCCCGCTCGCTGCGCGGCCAGAAAATGGAGGATGTCATTTTCGGCGGTACGCAGAAGCGCGGCCCGGTGGGCTTTGCGGAGGCGACGCTGCTGCTCGACAATTCCGACCGCGCGCTGAAATATGATGCGGACGAGCTGATGATCACGCGCCGGTATTACCGTTCCGGTGAGAGCGAATACTATATCAACCGACAGAGCGTCCGCCTGCGCGACATCAACGAACTGTTCATGGACACCGGCCTCGGCCGCGAGGGTTATTCCAACATCTCTCAGGGCCGTATCGACGAGATCCTGTCCCTGAAAAGCACGGATCGCCGCGAGATCTTTGAGGAAGCGGCGGGCATTTCCAAGTACCGCCACCGCAAGGAGGAAACGGAGCGGCGTCTGGCGACGACGCAGGACAACCTCCTGCGCATCGGGGACAAGATTTCAGAGCTGGAATTGCAGGTCGGCCCCCTGAAGGAGCAGTCGGAAAAAGCACAGAAATATCTGGCGCTGCGCGAGGAGCTCAAGGGCGTGGAGGTCGCGCTGTTTTTGCAGAATCTGGAGCGCCTCAGCGCTACTGCGCGCAAGGCGGAGGAGGACTATAATTCTGCGGTTTTCATTTTGCAGCGCGAGCATGAAGCACTCGATCACCTCTATGTGACCTCCGAAACGCTGACCTTCGACCTGCATAACCGCGATCTGCAGACCGACCGGCTCCGCGAGGCAATCAGCCAGATGGAGGCGCAGACGCAGGAGACCCGCAGCGGGATCGCCGTTTTGCAGACCAATGCGGAGAACAGCCGCGCCAATATCCGGCGCGTGCAGCAGGAGCTTTCCGAGCAGGACAGCCGCAGCGGCGGCATTGCCGAGCAGATTTCTTCGCTGGAAAAGCGCATCGCCGAGATCGCGCAGCAGCGCGGCACCTCGGAGCAGGAACAGCGCGACGCGGAAGCGGAGGGCAAACGCCTTGCGGATTCCGCGGACGGCATCACCCGGCAGTATCTGACCCTGCGCGGAGAGCAGGAACAGCGTCGTGCGGAGCTTTCCGGCCGGCAGGCAGACCTTGCGGCGCTGCTGGACGCCATGCGGCTGAACGAGGAGCGCCGCACGCAGGCACAGTCGGATGCGGCGGCGGCGACCGAGCGCTGCGACCAGACCAAAAAGCAGCTTGATCAGAGCAGACGGGCCCTTGCCGATGCGCAGGACGAAGCCACCGCTGCGAAAAATACCATTGAAGGCTACCGCCTGCGTGCCAGGACGCGCGCCGAGCGCCGCGACCAGCTCCAGAAGCAGACGAGCGACACGGCGGTATTGCTGGACACCGTTTCCGCGAAGCTCAAGGTTTTTGAGGAAATGGAGCGCGAGTACGAGGGCTTTTCCAAGACCGTCCGCGTGGTGATGCAGGAGGGAAAGCGCGGCGCACTGCGCGGCATTGAAGGCCCGGTTTCCAAGCTCATCCGCGTAGCGGACGAATTTGCCATTGCCATCGAGATCGCGCTGGGCAGCGCGATGCAGCAGATCGTTGTGACGGACGAGGCCGCCGCGAAAGCGGCGATCAGCTATCTGAAACGCTCGGATGGCGGACGCGCGACCTTTTTGCCCATCAGCGTCATCCGCCCGCGCCCACTGAACGAAAAGGGCGTGGAGCAGTCGCGCGGCTTTGCGGGCATTGCCTCCGAGCTGGTGCAGTGCGAGGAAAAATATGCCGGCGTGATCAGCAATCTTCTGGGGAAAACCGTGATCGCGGAGGATATGGACGCGGCGATCGCCATGGCGAACCGCTTCGGCCACCGCTTCCGCATCGTCACGCTGGACGGTCAGGTCATCAATGCCGGCGGCTCCATGACCGGCGGTTCGGTTTCCAGAAATGCAGGCCTTCTGTCCCGCGCCAATGAGATCGAACGTCTGAAGCGCCAGCGTGACACGCTGTCGCAGAAGCAGGCCGGGCTGAAAACCGAGCTGACGGAGGCGACCCGGCAGGTGCAGCAGGTGGAATTTGAGCTTTCCGCGGAGGAAGGCCGCCTGCGTGCGGCGGAGGACGAGGTTCTGCGTTTACAGGGCGAGGAAAAGCAATACGCCGCGCTGTACGGCGCGATCAGCGATACGATCTCCTCCACACAGGGGGAGCTGGATTCCCTTGCGGCCAGAGATCGGGCAGATCAGGAGAGGAAGACGAAGCTGGATGCCCAGATCGTGGAGCTGAACCGCAGAATCGAAGCGGCGGCGAAGGAGTTGGACGTCCTATCGGACGGACAGAGCGTCGCGGCGGAGCAGAGCAGCCGCCTGACCGAACGGCTGACGGCCATCCGGATGCAGATCGCGTCGCTGGACGCGGAAAAGGCGACCGCGCAGGATTCCATCCACCGCTTGCAGGGATTGGAGCAGGCGATGCGCGGCGACCGCGCGCAGAAACTGGCGTTGATCGAAGCCTACGCCGGCGAGCTGGCCGGGGTGGAAGCACAGATCAAGTCGCGTGAGGATGCACTTCAGACGCAGACCGCCGCGACGGAAGCAAAGCGCGAGGAGCTGAAAACGGCGCTGGAAGAACGCAAGCAGGTCGAAGCCAGAAAGACCGCCGCCGAGAAGGACGCGCAGAACAAAAACCGTGACATTCTGAACATGGAGCGCGAAAGTGCCCGTCTGGAAGCGAAAAAGACCTCTGCCGAGATGGAGGAAAAGCAGATCATCGACCGGCTCTGGGAGAACTACGAGCTGACGCGCAGCACCGCGCCGCAGGCTGCGGCGGAGATCGAAAGCGCGGCGGCGGCATCCAAGCGCGTCAGCGAGCTGAAACGGAAAATTTCCGCCCTCGGCACGCCGAACCTCGGCGCGATCGAGGAATATGCACGCATCAACGAGCGCTATGAGTATCTGGCGGGGCAGCGCGACGATGTGCTGACCTCCAAGCGCGAGCTGGAAGGCATCATTCAGGACATCACAAAGCAGATGACGGAGATCTTCACGACGGAATTTGCCAAGATCAATACTTATTTCGGCCAGACCTTCACCGAAATGTTCGGCGGCGGCAAGGCCTCGCTGGAGCTGGAGGACCCGTCGCAGCCGCTGGCCTGCGGCATTGAGATCCGCGTGCAGCCGCCCGGAAAGCAGCTCAAGACGATCACACTGCTGTCCGGCGGCGAGAAGGCCTTTGTCGCGATTGCTCTTTACTTTGCAATTCTAAAGGTACGCCCGACTCCCTTCTGTATGCTCGACGAGATCGACGCGGCGCTGGACGACCGGAACGTGGAGCGTTTCGCCAGCTATATGCGCGCCTTCAGCGGCAACACGCAGTTCATCGTCATCACGCACCGCCGCGGCACGATGGAGGAAGCGGACGTGCTGTACGGCGTGACCATGCAGGAGCAGGGCATTTCCAAGATCCTGCACCTGAACCTGAACGAAATGGAGCAGACGCTCGGCATTATCACGGAGGAATAAAAAATGGGTTTCTTTGAAAAAATCAAAAACGGCCTGAAAAAGACGAGAACCGCGATGGCCAATACCTTCGGCGGCATTTTCTCCGGCTTTTCGGGCGCAAACGAGGAATTTTACGAAGAATTAGAGGAGAGCATGATCTTGGCCGACATGGGCGTGGAAACGTCCTGCAAGGCGGTCGAGCTGCTGCGTGAGCGGGTCAAGGAGGAAAAGCTGCGCGACGCGGAGGAGATCCGCAATGCGCTCAAGGACATTCTGGTGCAGATGCTGAACGTGGGCGACACCGCGCTGAAGCTGGGCACCCGCCCGTCTGTCGTGCTGGTGATTGGCGTCAACGGCGTCGGCAAGACGACTACGATCGGTAAGCTCGCCCACGCGCTTTCCGCGCAGGGGAAAAAGGTCCTGCTGTGCGCCGCGGATACGTTCCGCGCGGCGGCTGCGGATCAGCTTGAGATCTGGGCCAACCGCTCCGGCGTGGACATCGTGCGCCAGCACGAGGGCGCGGACCCGGCCTCCGTGGTCTACGACGCGATCTCGGCGGCAAAGGCCAGAGGGACGGACGTCATCCTCTGCGATACGGCCGGCCGCCTGCATAACAAGGCAAACCTGATGAACGAGCTCGGAAAAATTTCCCGCATCATCGACCGCGAGCTGCCGGACGCGGACAAGGAAGTCCTGCTGGTGCTCGACGGAACGACCGGCCAGAACGGCCTGATGCAGGCAAAGCAGTTTAAGGAGATCGCGGGCGTGACGGCTATCGCGCTGACCAAGCTCGACGGTACCGCCAAGGGCGGCATCGTCGTCGCGGTGGCGGATGCTTTGCAGATCCCCGTGAAATACATCGGCGTGGGCGAGCAGATGGACGACCTGATGCCCTTTGATGCACAGGCCTTCATCGACGCGCTGATCTGAGGAGGAAACAGAGATGAGAACGGACGGCAGAGCGGCGGATGAGATGCGCAACGTCAAGGCGACGCTGGGCTTTTCCAAATTTGCGGAGGGAAGCTGCCTGATCGAGGTGGGGGACACGATGGTCCTCTGCAATGCCTCGGTGGAGGAGCGCGTCCCGCCCCATGTGACGAGCGGCGGCTGGGTGACGGCGGAGTATTCCATGCTGCCCAGAGCGAACCGCGAGCGCAGCAAGCGCGATATTTCCAAGCTGAAGCTATCCGGCCGCAGCGCGGAGATCCAGCGGCTGATCGGGCGGAGCCTGCGCAGCGCAACCGATCTGGAAGCGCTGGGACAGCGCACGATCACCATCGACTGCGATGTTTTGCAGGGCGACGGCGGCACACGCACGGCCTCCGTCACGGGCGGTTTTATCGCATTGGCGCTGGCCTGCCGCAGACTGATGGAGCAGGGGAAAATCACGCAGATGCCGCTGCGGACCTATGTATCCGGCATTTCCGCCGGTATTGTCCGCAATGAGGCCCTGCTCGATCTGTGCTACGAGGAGGATTCCCGCGCGATGGTCGACCTCAACTGCGTGATGACCGCCGAGGGCGACATCATCGAATTGCAGGCGACGGGCGAGGGACGGCCCTTCACGCCGGAGGAGCAGCGCAGGCTGATCGCCCTGTGCCGTAAGGGAAACGCCGTCCTGACGCAGATGCAGCGCCGCTGCTTGGGGGAACTGTGATGAAGCTGGTCGTTGCAAGCAATAACGCGCACAAGATCGAAGAGCTGCGCGCGATCCTTGGGGAACTGGGCTTTGAGGTCTGCTCCCAGAAAGATGCCGGTCTGCATATTGAGCCGGACGAAAACGGAACGACGTTTGAGGAAAATTCCTATATCAAGGCGAAGGCGACGCTTGATGCCTGCGGCTTTGCCACGGTGGCGGACGATTCCGGCCTGATGGTCGATGCGCTCGGCGGCGCACCGGGCGTCCACTCCGCGCGCTACGGCGGCGAAGCGTACAAGTCAGACCGTGCGCGGCTGGAGCTTCTGCTTCGTAATATGGAAGAGAAAGAGAACCGGAAGGCGCATTTCGTCAGCGTGATCACGCTCCTGCTGCCCGACGGCAGGAAGATCGTCGCGCGCGGCGAATGTCCGGGCGAGATCCTGCGGGCGCCGCAGGGGGAGAACGGCTTCGGCTATGACCCGGTCTTTTATATCCCGGAGGCGGGCTGCACCTTTGCGCAGATGCCCGCGGAAAAGAAAAACGAGATCTCCCACCGCGCCAGAGCCCTGCGGCTGCTGGCGGAGAAAATCAGAAAGGGGCAATGGGATGTTGACGAGTAAACAGCGCGCCGAGTTGCGCGCGCAGGCAAATACACTGGAAACGACCCTGATGGTCGGCAAGGGCGGCATTACCGAGCAGGTCATCGCCGAGGCAAAGACACAGCTTACCGCGCGGGAGCTGGTCAAGGGCCGCGTGCTGGAAGCCGCGCTCCTCAGCGCGCGAGGCTTCCGACGAACTCTGCGCCGCGCTCGGCGCGGAGGGCATCCAGACAGTCGGTTCCAAATTTGTCATTTATAAGAAATCGGAAAAGAAAACGCAGGAGGCGGCACGCGCCGCCCGCCAGCTGAAGAAAAAGGCGGAGAACCCCGTTCGCCGCGGCGCGCAGGAGCGCCGCCGTCAGGCGAAGGAGATGCGCGAAAAGCGCAATGAGTATTTCCGTCAGGCTGCAATTCAGGCGGCCATTGACCGCCGGAACGGAAAGAAGTAAGAAATGATGGCAAGAATCGGCATTTTCGGCGGCAGCTTCAATCCGCCGCATCTGGGACATCTGCTCGCGCTGCGGGAGTTTCAGAAAAAACTGAATCTGGACGAACTGCTGGTCATCCCCGCAGGCGACCCGCCGCACAAGGCGCTCAGCGCCAATTCGCCGGACGCGGAGCTGCGCTTCGTGCTGACGGAGCTGGCCTGCGTCGACATTCCGAAGTGCTGCGTCAGCGATATGGAACTGCGCCGCGAGGGCAAGAGCTACACGGCCGACACGGTGCTGGCGCTGCGCGGCCGCTATCCGGCCGACGAGCTGTTCCTGCTGATGGGGACGGATATGTTTCTCTCCTTTGAGAAGTGGTATAGCCCGGAGGTCATCGCGAAGGAAGCAACGCTCGTTGTCGCACACCGTGCGGAGGATGACCGCAGCGCGCTGGAGGAGCAGGCACGCAGGCTGCGCGAGCGCTTCGGTGCAAAGGTCGTCTGGCTGGAAAACGCCTTCTTGCCTTATTCCTCCACCTCGGTTCGTGCCATGCTGGCCTTCGGCTGCGGGAAGGACTATCTCGCGCCAATGGTATATGAGGAGATCTGCCAGCGCAGACTGTACTATGTCGGCCACGATCTGAAGAACCTTCCCTTTGAAGAACTGTCGCGGGTCAGCCTGAGCCTGCACAATCCAAAGCGCGTGCCGCACGCGCAGGGGTGCAGCCGGACGGCGGAAACACTGGCCGAGCGCTTCGGCGCGGACCCGGATGCCGCGCGGCGCGCGGGGATCCTGCACGACGTGACCAAGGCACTTCTGCCGCAGGAACAGTTGAAATTGTGCGAAGAATGTGGTATGCTGTACAGTGATTTCGAGGGAAAGAACGGAAAACTCCTTCATGCGAAAACCGGCGCGGCGGTTGCGGCGCGGGTGTTCGGAGAAAGCAGGGAGGTCTGTGAGGCGATCCGGTGGCATACGACCGGCCGCGCAAACATGACGACTCTGGAAAAAATCATCTATCTGGCGGACTACATGGAGCCGAACCGCGATTTCCCTGGCGTGGAAAAGCTGCGTGAGGCTGCAGAAACAAGTTTGGATGCAGCCATGATTCTCGGACTGGAGATGTCCATCGCACAGCTTCGTGAGCGCGGTAGGAGCATTGATCCGAATTCACAGGCCGCTTTGGATTTCTTTCAAGAAAGGACAAAAGAGAAATGAAGATTTTCGGCAACAGCAGCCGCAGGCGCCGCGACGCTGCGCCGCAGCGCCGGCAGGAAGCGCAGAATCCGCGTCCCGCTGCCCGGCAGAATCCTTCCTCCGGCGGCAAAAAGTCCGGCGGTCTGACCGGCAGAACAAAGGGCCTGATTCTGTTGACCTGTTCGATCTGCGTCTTTCTGGGCGTGAGCGTGATGTGCCTGTCCATCCTCTACAGCAGCGCGGCAGTCGCACCGAGTTCCGGCAACCGCAATCACAGAACGCAGGTCGGCACGGACCCCAGTCAGGCGAGCATCCCGCAGGACGAGAAAAACGACACCGTCGCGAACACGGACGACGGCGTGTTCAACATCCTCATCTGCGGCACGGACGGCGACGGCGGCCGGACGGACACCATCATCGTGGCCAATCTGGACACGGGGGCAAACACCGTTTCGCTGATGAGCATCCCGCGCGATACCTATATCTATGGCAACTACTATCTTCCAAAAATCAACTCCGTTTATGGCTCAGCCGGCATGGGCGAGAAGGGAATTCAGGCTCTGCGCAACAAGATCGGCAACACCTTTGGCATCTGGACGGACGGCTATGTAATGGTTAATCTGGAGGCTTTTGAGAAGATTGTCGATATGGTCGGCGGCGTTTATGTCGAAGTGCCGATGAACATGAACTATGACGACCCGGCGCAGGATCTGTATATCCATCTGCAAAAGGGCTGGCAGACGCTTGACGGCGCGCATGCGATCCAGCTCTGCCGCTACCGCTACGGTTACGCCACGGCTGACATCCGCCGCACGGAGGTACAGCAGGATTTCCTGAAAGCACTGGCAAAGAAGTGCGTGGAAACGATCTCCCTTTCCCAGATTCCACAGTATGCAAAGATCTTCTCGGAGTATGTCCGCACCGACCTTACCATCGGCAACATCATCTATTTTGCCCGCCGGCTGACACAGTGCAATTTTGACGATATGTATACCGTCACACTGCCCGGTGAGGGCGTGAGCGTGAACGGCGGCGACTACTATGAGCTCTATCCCAATGCGACGCTCAAAATTCTGAATGAGCATTTTATCCCGGATAAGAATAACCCCCTGACCATCTATGACCTGAGCATCCGACAGGTGACCAGCAGCTCTTCCACCGAGCCGGAGGAGACTACCAGAAGAACGGAGCCGCCGGAAACGACCGAGCCGCCGGAAACAACGGAACCGACGGAATCCACGGAAAAGACGGAACCGACGAAGCCTTCGGAGTCGGAGAAGCCCACAAAACCGACCACACCCTCGGAGTCTTCCGATCAGACGGAACCGACGGAGCCCTCCGACTCCTCGGATGCGCCGGAGCCGACGGAAACCGAGCCGACCGAGCCGTCCAAGGAACCTGAACCGGGGCCCTCGGATGAGCCGGGACCGCACGGCTGACAGAAAGGAGAAAACCTTATGGAATATACCCCCAAACAGATCGCTCTGCGGGCGGCCAAGGCGCTTGACGACAGAAAAGGCCTCGATATCCGCCTGCTGGAAGTTGGAGATGTGACGAGTATCGCGGATTATTTTCTGATCTGCACCGGCACATCCAATACGCATGTTAAAACGCTGTGCGATGCGGCGGAAGCCGCCGTCGAGGAGATGGGCGAGCCGCTCCTGCACCGCGAGGGTCACCGCGGCGGCACTTGGGTGCTGCTGGATTTCGGCTGTGTGGTGGTTCATGTCTTTACCAATGAGACCCGTGAATTCTATGATCTGGAGCGCCTCTGGAACGACGCACAGCAGGTCCCGATGACCTTTGAGGAGGAAGCGAAGTGAAATACGATTTTACGGCCATTGAAAACAAATGGCACAAGATCTGGGCGGATCAGCAGCTTTATAAGGCGGAAACCGGCTCGGATAAAAAGAAGTTTTACGCACTGGTCGAGTTCCCGTACCCCTCCGGCGCCGGCCTGCATGTCGGCCATGCCCGCCCGTATACCGCGATGGACGTGATCGCGCGCAAACATCGGATGCAGGGAGAGAACGTTCTGTTCCCCATGGGCTACGACGCCTTCGGCCTGCCGACGGAAAACTATGCGATCAAGAACCACATCCATCCGGCGATCGTCACGGAGAACAACATCAGGACCTTCCGCGGCCAGCTTCAGGCGCTGGGCTACAGCTTTGACTGGGATCGCGAGATCAACACCACCGATCCGAAATACTACAAGTGGACGCAGTGGATCTTCCTCCAGCTCTATAAGAACGGCCTTGCCTACAAGGCCAAGATGCCGGTCAACTGGTGCACCTCCTGCAAGTGCGTGCTCGCCAACGAGGAGGTCGTGGAAAATGTCTGCGAGCGCTGCGGCAGCCCGGTCGTCCGCAAGGAGAAGAGCCAGTGGATGCTCCGCATCACGAAATACGCCCAGCGTCTGCTGGACGATCTGGACGACGTGGACTACATCGAGCGCGTGAAGATCCAGCAGCGCAACTGGATCGGCCGCTCCACCGGCGCGGAGGTGCGCTTCGGCAGCACGCTGGGCGATGATGTCGTGGTCTACACGACCCGCCCGGACACGCTCTTCGGCGCGACGTACATGGTCCTTTCCCCGGAGCACGCACTGGTGGAGAAGTGGATGGACCGTCTGGAAAATGCTGACGAGGTCAAGGAATATCAGAAGGCAGCGGCGGCGAAGTCCGATTTTGAGCGCACCGAGCTTTCCAAGGAAAAGACCGGTGTGCAGCTCCGCGGCGTGAAGGGTATCAACCCTGTCAACGGCAAGGAGATCCCCATCTTTATCTCCGACTATGTCCTTGCGACCTATGGTACCGGCGCGATCATGGCTGTTCCGGCGCATGACGAACGCGACTGGGACTTTGCCAAGAAGTTCGGCTGTGAGATCATTGAGGTCGTCAAGGGCGGCAACGTGCAGGAAGCAGCCTTCACCGACTGTGCAACCGGCGTGATGGTCAATTCCGGCTTCCTCGACGGCATGAGCGTCGAAGAGGCGAAGAAGGCGATCGTCGCCTATTTGGAGGAGAAAAAGCTCGGCGAGGCGAAGGTCAACTTCAAGCTGCGCGACTGGGTCTTCTCCCGTCAGCGCTACTGGGGCGAGCCGATCCCCATTGTCCACTGCCCGAAGTGCGGCACCGTTCCGCTGGACGAAAAGGACCTGCCGCTGATTCTGCCGGAGGTCGAGAGCTATGAGCCGACCGACGACGGCCATTCTCCTCTTGCGAACATCCCCGAATGGGTGAATACCACTTGTCCGTGCTGCGGCGGCCCCGCCAAACGCGAAACGGATACCATGCCCCAGTGGGCAGGCTCCTCGTGGTATTACCTGCGCTATATGGATCCGCATAATGACAAGGCGCTGGCCAGCCCGGAAGCCCTGAAATACTGGAGCCCCGTGGACTGGTACAACGGCGGTATGGAGCACACCACGCTGCATCTGCTCTATTCCCGTTTCTGGCACAAGTTCCTCTTTGATATCGGCATTGTGCCGACGAAGGAGCCCTATGCCAAGCGCACGAGCCACGGCATGATCCTCGGCGAGGGCGGCATCAAGATGTCCAAGTCTCGCGGCAACGTCATCAATCCGACGGACGTCATCCGGGAATTCGGCGCGGACACGATGCGCACTTATATCATCTTCATCGGCGACTTTGAGAAGGCGGCGACGTGGGCGACCAACGCGGTCAAGGGATGCAAGCGCTTCCTCGACAAGGTCTGGAATCTCGCTGAAACCGTGACCGATCACGAGACGGCGTATTCCAAGAAGAACGAGGCCATCCTCCACAAGACCATCCGCAAGGTCACATCCGACATCGACGCGCTCAAGGGCAACACCGCGCTTGCCGCACTGATGACGCTGACGTCCACCCTGACGGACAATGGCTGCAACGCTGCCGAGCTCAAGACGCTTTTGCAGTTGCTCAGCCCCTTTGCACCGCATATCTGCGACGAGATCTGGCAGCTCCATGGCTTCGAGGGCATCTGCTCCGTTTCTTCCTGGCCGACCTATGACGAGGAGAAGTGCAAGGATTCCGAGATCGACATGGCCGTGCAGGTCAACGGCAAGCTCCGCGGCACCATTCATGTTGCGGCGGATCTGGACAACGAAACGGTCATCGCCGCGGCGACGGCGGACGAGAAGATCGCACGCTTCCTGGAAAAACAGGGTGGCTCCATCATCAAGACCATCGTCGTGAAGAACAAGCTGGTCAACCTGATCGTGAAATAACCTTAGTCCGCCGGGAGGCTGCTCCCGGCGGATTTTTTGCAGGGAATGGGGAATAAGTTTTGTGTTCCGACCGTTTTTCGCATATTTTTTTGAAAAAGAGGCGTACAATACGGGAAAACGATGTAATCTAACAACCTGAAAGGAAAAAGTGACAAATTCATTAGTATTCCGTTAAAACGGTTGAAATTTTTGTGCAAAGTTGTATAATAGATAGCGTCAGTTGGGAAGGGCAAGGTCTGCTTTCTCCGGGAAGCGTCTTTGCCCCTGCGAACGGACGCAAAGAAATCACTGGGACAAAGGAGCACGTTTGAATGGAGCAGACAATGCACAATTCCCTCAAGAGATTCTCCATGGGGGATGAATCGCGGGCGTACACCTTCCTCGGCTGCCATAAGGCGGAGCAGGACGGCGTTCCCGGATATGTTTTCCGCGTCTGGGCGCCGCGTGCGCAGGGCGTGAGTGTGACCGGCGACTGGAATTTCTGGAATCCGATGGATATGCCGATGACCTATCTGGAATACGGCGTCTGGGAGGCATTTTCCATCTATGCCAAGGAGGGCGACGCTTATAAATTCTGCGTCCGCCGTGCCGACGGAAGCACGGTATACAAATCCGATCCCTATGGCTTCCGTACCTGCCGCCTGCCGGAGACCTCCAGCCGGGTCTGCACGCTGGACGGCTATACGTGGGGTGATGCCGCTTACCGCCGCCAGCAGGGCAAGCGCAAGCTGCTCGACAGCCCGATGAACATCTACGAGGTCCATTTCGGCTCATGGCGGCGCAAGCCGGACGGAAGCTGCTATAATTACGAAGAACTGGCCGACGAGTTGGTTCCTTACCTCAAGGAGATGGGCTACACCCATCTGGAACTGATGCCGCTGGCCGAATACCCCTACGACCCCTCCTGGGGCTATCAGGTGACGTGTTATTATGCGCCGACCTCGCGCTATGGTGAGCCGCAGCAGCTCATGCGCTTTGTGGATAAGTGCCATCAGGCGGGCATCGGCGTTTTGCTGGACTGGGTACCGGCGCATTTCCCCAAGGATGAAAACGGCTTGTATGAATTTGACGGCACCTGCTGCTATGAGCTGTCCGACCCCATGATGAACGAGCATCCGGACTGGACAACGCGGATATTCGACTTCGGCAAGGGCGAGGTGCAGTCCTTCCTCATCTCCAACGCCGTCTATTGGATGGAATACTATCACATTGACGGCCTGCGCGTGGACGCGGTGGCTGCGATGCTTTACCTCGACTACGGCCGCAAGGAGTATCATCCCAATAAGTTCGGCGGCAAGGAAAATCTGGAGGCGATCGCCTTCCTGCGTAAACTCAACCGCGCGGTGTTCTCCGCCCGGCGCAATGCGATCACGGCGGCGGAGGAATCCACAGCATATCCCATGGTGACCAAGCCGGACTACGACGGCGGCCTCGGCTTCCTCTATAAGTGGAACATGGGCTGGATGAACGATATGCTCCACTATATGTCGCTGGACCCGCTCTTCCGCAAGGGCAGCCACAACAATCTGACCTTCTCCATGACCTACGCCTACTCGGAGAACTTCATCCTCCCGCTTTCGCATGACGAGGTCGTCCATGGCAAAGGCTCCCTCATCAACAAAATGCCGGGGGATTACGACGCAAAATTCAGCAACCTTCGCGTGCTGTATGGCTTTATGATGAGCCATCCGGGCAAGAAGCTCAACTTCATGGGCAACGAATTTGCGCAATTTATCGAATGGCGCTATGATCAGCAGCTCGACTGGATGCTGCTCGGCTACGATCGGCACCGCCAGATGCAGGCATATGTCCGTGATCTGAACCACTTCTATCTGGACAACAGCAGCCTGTGGAACAACGACTCCGACTGGAACGGTTTTCGCTGGATCGCGCCGGACGACTGCGACAATAGCATTGTTTCCTACCGCCGGATCGACCGCAGAGGCAGAGAACTGATCGTGATCTGCAATTTCTGCCCGGTCACGCGCACAGGCTACCGGCTCGGTCTGCCGAAGCCCGGTGAATATCAGGTGGTATTCAACAGCGATGACGCTGCCTACGGCGGCACGGGAATGGCACTTGCCGACGTCGTGGCAGAGAAAGAACCCATGCACGGCTTATCCTATTCCGGCGAATTCACGATCCCGCCGCTTTCGACAACCTTCTACCGCAGAAAGGTCACACCGAGAAAACACAAAAAGGAGGATTGAGCATGAACTTTCAGAAAAAACACTGCGTTGCAATGCTTCTTGCCGGCGGTCAGGGCAGCCGTCTGATGGTGCTGACGGAAAATACCGCCAAGCCTGCCGTTCCCTTCGGCGGGAAATACCGCATCATTGATTTTCCGCTTTCCAATTGTGTCAATTCCGGCATCGACACCGTCGGTATCCTGACGCAGTACCAGCCGCTGGAGCTGAACGAATACATAGGCAACGGCCAGCCGTGGCGCCTGAACCGCAGCCATGGCGGCGCGCAGGTCCTGCCGCCCTATGCCAAGAGCAAAAAGTCCGAGTGGTACAAGGGAACGGCGAACGCTATCTATCAGAATATTCCATTCATCGAGCGCTACGATCCGGACGACGTGCTCATTCTCTCCGGCGATCATATCTACAAGATGGACTATGCGGCCATGCTCCGCTACCACGAGCAGAGAAAGGCTGACTGCACCATCGCGGTGCGGACGGTCCCCATTGAGGAGGCCAGCCGCTTCGGTATCATGAACACTCGCGAGGACGGCGAAATTTACGAGTTTGAGGAAAAGCCCAAAAAGCCGAAGAGCACCAACGCCTCCATGGGCATCTATGTGTTCAAGTGGTCGGTATTGAAGAAGTTCCTCATCGCGGACGAAGAGAATCCCAAATCCGAAAATGATTTCGGCAAGAATGTCATCCCGGCGATCCTCGCGGCGGGCCACCGCCTGTTTGCCTATCAGTTTGAGGGCTACTGGAAGGACGTCGGAACGATCAACTCCCTTTGGGAGGCCAACATGGACCTTCTGGGGACGGAGCCTGCCTTCAACCTCTACGGGGAGAAGGGCAAGCGCATCTATGCCAGAAACTATGCCATGCCGTCGAGCTTCATTGCCAAGGAATCCAAAAATGTCAACAGCCTGATCGCGGAAGGCTGCGAGATCTTCGGCAGCATTTCCCACTCGGTCATCTCCACCGGCTGCACGGTGGAGGAAGGTGCGATCGTGGAGGACAGCGTCATCATGCCGAATGTGCGCATTGAAAAGGGCGCGATCATCCGCCACGCCATCATCGGCGAGGACTGCCGCATCTGCCGCGGCGCCGTGATCGGCGGGTCCTTCGCCGAGGGCGAGGACAGAAAGATCAGCGTTGTCGGAAAAGCCAAGACCATTGCGCCGAATTCGGCCATTATGCCGGGCGAGATCCGCTGAAGGAGGGAAATATCATGACTGCAATGGGAATCGTATTTGCGAATATTTATGACAGCTCCCTTGGTTCTCTGACCAACAAGCGCACCATGGCGTCGCTGCCTTACGGCGGACGCTACCGCCAGATCGACTTCTCCCTGTCCAACATGACGAACTCCGGCATCCGCCACATCGGTATCATCACGAAGCACAACTATCAGTCCCTGATGAACCACATCGGCTCCGGTCAGGAGTGGGACCTTGACCTGGAGGAGGGCGGCCTGGAATTCCTGACGCCGTTTGCGATGGGTCACAACGGCTCCTACCGCGGCAAGCTGGAGGCACTCAATTCCGCAAAGTCCTTTTTGGAGGATTCGGCAGAGGATTATATCATTCTGGCGGACAGCGGCGTGCTCTGCGCCATTGATTTCCGCAAGGTGCTGGCCGATCATATCGCCTCCGGCGCAGATCTGACGGTCGTCACCAAAGAGGGGATCGCCAACGGGAAAAAGCAGCTTGATCTGGCGGTCCGTGTCGATGATAACAACCGGGTCACGGATCTGGCGGTGGACTACTGCGCGGGCAAGGAGTATCTTGCGTCCATGGGTATCTTCATCATCAGCCGCGAGCTGTTGATCCGGGAGGTAACGGAAGCCGTGGCGCATAATCGCTATCATTTTGAGCGCGACCTCGTCATGCATGGCTTTGCCGAAACCGGAATGACGGTCAATGCCTACCGCTTTGGCGGGATCGCACTGTTCAACGAGAGCACGACGGAGTTTTATCACAACAATCTGGCGCTCGTTCGCCCGGAGGTGCGCTATGGACTCTTCGGCAGCGGTCTGACGATCTACACCAAGGTTCGCGATGAGGTTCCGACCTACTACGGCGAGCATTCCGAGATCGACGACTGCATCGTCGCCGACGGCTGCACGCTGGAAGGCAGAGCGAGCAATTCCGTTCTCTTCCGCGGCGTGCGGCTGGAGGCCGATGCGGAGGTGCGCGACTGCGTCATCATGCAGGGCTGCGTGATCGGCGAAGGTGCAGATCTGGAATGTGTCATTTTGGATAAAGAAGTCATCGTGCGGCCCGGCGCCGTGCTGCGCGGCACGATGGATCATCCGCTGGTATTCAAAAGAGGAGAAGTGGTATGAAAATTGCAATGGTCGCTTCCGAAGCGGCTCCCTTTGTCAAAACAGGCGGGCTGGGAGATGTGATGCAGGCGCTGCCTGCCGAGCTCTCCCGCATCAAGGGCAATGAGATCGTCCTGCTCCTGCCGTACTACAAGAAGCTGAAGCAGGACCCGAACCTTCAGGTGGAATATATCGGCTCGTTCAATATGGAACTGGCATGGCGGGAGAGCTACGTCGGCATCCTGCGCCTGAAGTCCCGCCGCAAGAAGTTACAGGTCTATTTCATCGACAATGACTACTATTTCGGCGCGCGCGGTTCGATCTACGGCGACTTTGACGACGGCGAGCGGTTTGCCTATTTTTCCAAGGCCGTTCTTGCAGCGCTGTATTATCTGGATTTCAAGCCGGAGATCCTGCACTGCCACGACTGGCAGGCCGCTATGGCGGTCATTTATTACCGCGCGCTCTACCACGACTGGAGCCCGGATACCAGGACGGTATTCACCATCCACAATGTGGAGTATCAGGGCTGGGCGGATGCATCCTTTTTTGATAACACGCTTGGTCTTCCGGAGGAGTACCGCGGCAGACTTACCTTTGACGGCGCGATCAACATGATGAAAGGCGCCATTGAGGTGGCGGACATTGTGACGACCGTTTCCAAGTCCTACGCGGACGAGCTGCGCTATCCTTACTATGCGCACCGGCTCGACGGCGTGCTGCGCAATGCGTGGCTGTGGGGCATTACCAACGGCATTGACACGACGACGTTTGACCCGGCAACCGACAAGGCGATCGCCGTGCACTATTCCGCTGCACACATGGAGGGCAAGTGGGAAAACAAGCGGGCGCTGCGCGAAGAGCTCGGCCTGCGGACGGACACGGATGCGCCCATCCTCGCGATGGTGACCCGGCTGGCCGGACACAAGGGCATCGACCTGCTGTGCTATATCTTCCAGCGCCTGATGGAGCGGGAGGTGCAGCTCGTCATCGTCGGCACGGGTGAGCGGCAGTATGAGTATGCACTCAGCGCCTTTGCGCGGCAGTATCCCGGCAGGGTCGCCGTGCGGCTGTGCTTCGATCAGGAGCTTGCCTCGCGGATCTACGCCGGTGCGGATATTTATCTGATGCCGTCGAAGTCCGAGCCCTGCGGCCTGTCGCAGCTCATCGCCATGCGCTACGGCACGGTGCCGGTTGTTGCGGCGACCGGCGGCCTGCGGGATACCGTTCCGCCCTATAATTCCGAAACGAAGGAAGGCCGCGGCTTTACCTTCCAGAGCTACAACGCGGATGACTTCCTCGGCGCGATCGACCGTGCGGTCGGCCTTTACTACGGTGCGCGCGAGGAATGGAATGAACTGGCAAAACGCGACATGGAATGCGACTTCAGTTGGCAGCAGCCTGCCGCGGAATATATGCAGCTTTACACCGAGCTGCGCAGCAAGTAATCCCCGGGAAGCTCCGTGCTCCGGAGCTTCCACAGACAGACAATTAGGAGGCAACTATGCAGAAATCAAAACAGACAGTGAATGCCGCTCGCCCGGAACTGACCGTCAACCCCAAAGAGGCGATGCAGGACGCGCTGCGCCGTCTTTTCGGCTGCGGTCTGGAGGATGCAACGGAAAAGCAGGCCTACCGTGCACTTTGCACGGTCGTGCGGGAGCTTCTCGCAGAGAAGAACCGCGTTTTCCAGGATCGCTGCGCCGAGGAGCAGAAAAAAGAAGTTTATTATATGTCCATGGAGTTCCTTGTCGGCACGAGCCTGCGCAACAACCTGTTCAACCTCGGCGTGGAGAAGGAATACCGCGAAATGCTCGAACAGGCCGGGATCAACATCGACCACCTGTACGCCATGGAACCGGATGCCGGCTTAGGCAACGGCGGCCTCGGCCGTCTGGCGTCTTGCTATATGGACGCAGGCACCGGCCTTGGCTATCCCATCACCGGCTGCTCCATCCGCTATGAATTCGGCATCTTCCGCCAGAAGATCGTCGACGGCTGGCAGATGGAATTCCCGGATAACTGGCTGGAAATGGGCGACGTATGGCTCCGCACCCGCGAGGATGACGCCGTGGAGGTCAAGTTTGGTGGCGAGGTCCGCGAGTGGATGGACAACGGCCGCTTCAAGGTCGCGCAAGTCGGCTATAACTCCGTCATCGCCGTGCCGCATGATATGTTCATCTCCGGCTATGACAGCGACGCTGCCAACCGCCTGATCCTCTGGAGCGCCAAGTTGCCGCAGAGCTTCGATATGGCGGCTTTCTCCCGCGGCGACTACGTCCGCGCGCTGGAGCAGAACGCCATGGCGGAAACGATCTCCAAGGTCCTTTACCCGGCGGACGATCACGTTCAGGGCAAGCGCCTGCGCCTGAAGCAGCAGTACCTGCTGGTTTCCGCCTCCCTGCAGAGCATCCTGAAAAAGCACTATAAGAAGTATCACACCTATTCCAATCTGGCCGACAAGCTGGCCATCCACATCAACGACACCCATCCGGCGCTCTGCGTACCGGAGCTGATGCGCCTGCTGATCGACGAGCACGATTTCGGCTGGGACGAGGCGTGGGAGATCACCTGCAACATCCTGTCCTATACCAACCACACCGTCATGAGTGAGGCGCTGGAGCGCTGGAACGTCGATCTGTTCCGCGAGCAGCTTCCGCGGGTCTACTCCATCTGTGTGGAGATCAACCGCCGCCTGATCGAGCATCTGTGCGCGGTCTATCCCAACGACTGGGGCAAGATCAACTATATGGCAGTTATTTCAAACAACGAAGTCCATATGGCGAATCTCTGTCTTGCCGCCTGCCATGCCGTCAACGGCGTCTCCAAGCTGCACACGGACATCCTGCGCAACGGCATTTTCCGCGACTACTGCCAGATCACGCCGGACCGCTTCCTGAATGTAACGAACGGTATCGCGTACCGCCGCTGGCTGTGCCAGTCCGACCCGCTGCTGACGGACTACCTCACCACACTCATTGGCGACGGCTTCAAGCGCGACGCGCGCGACCTGGAAAAACTGATGAAGTACGAGAACGACGAAAAGGTCCTCGCCGAGCTGCGCAAAATCAAGCGCAAGAACAAGGAACGTCTTGCTAAGCTGATCGAGGATCAGAACGGCGTTCGCGTCAACCCGGATTCCATTTTCGATATTCAGATCAAGCGTCTGCATGAGTATAAGCGGCAGCTGCTGAACATCCTGCACGTGCTGTATCTGTACAACCAGATCAAGAAGAACCCGGATGCGCCTTTCGTACCCAGAACCTTCATTTTTGCGGCCAAGGCCTCGGCCGGTTATATCCGCGCAAAGCAGACGATCAGCCTGATCGTGGCGGTGTCCAACTTCATCAATGCCGATCCTGAGGTGCGTGACAAACTCAAGGTCGTCTTTATCGAGGACTACAAGGTTTCCCTCGCGGAGATCATCATCCCGGCGGCGGATATCTCCGAGCAGATCTCCGTGGCGGGCAAGGAGGCCTCCGGCACCGGCAATATGAAGCTCATGATCAACGGCGCCGTGACCATCGGCACGCTGGACGGTGCGAACGTCGAGATCCACGAACAGGTGGGTGACGACAACATCGTCCTGTTCGGTATGAAGGCGCACGAGGTCGACGAGCTCTGGCAGCGCGGCTATGATCCCAACGAGTTCCTGACCGACGACCTGCGCGAGGTGCTGGATATGCTGACCTCCGGCATCCTCGGCCAGCGCTTTGACGATCTGGTCGACTCTCTGCTGACCAAGCGGTTCGGCGTTGCCGACCCCTATATGACCATCGCAGATTTCGCGGATTATGCGAGAGCACAACGGCTGGTTTCCAAGCTCTATCTGGACAAAAAGAAGTTTGCGCATATGTCGCTGGTCAACATTGCCAAGGCGGGTATTTTCTCCTCTGACCGCGCCGTCAAGGAGTATGCCGAAAAGATCTGGGATCTGGACTGATGCGAATTCTGTTTGACAGCAGGCAGGAATCGTACAAAACCCCGTTCGGAACACTCCGGACGGGGGAGTCCTGCATTTTGCATATGAGGATTCCCGTGAACTGCGGGGCGACCTCCGTAACTCTGATCGTGGAAAACTGCGAAGAACAGCCGTTCTGCGAGGTTCCCTTTGCGAGGGACGGCGGCGACGGTGTGTACGACACGTGGAGCTGTCGCTTCGCGCTGGAAGAGCGAGGCCTGTACTTTTACTGGTTCCGCGTCGGCAAAACGGATGGCAGCTTCCGCCTTTTCCGGCAGGGCGACCAGACCAATATGGAAGCAGGGGAGAAGTGGCAGGTCAGCGCCATTCCGGCAGACTTTACGGTGCCGGAGTTTGCGCGTGGTGCGGTCATGTATCAGATCTTTCCGGATCGCTTCCATCAGGTCGGCCGCTGCGACCTGACCGACAAGCTCCAGCCCTTCTGGATCCATCAGAAGCTCTCCGATACGCCGCAGTATACGGCGGATGCCGGCGGCAACTGGTGCAGTGACTTCTATGGCGGAAATCTGGAAGGTATCCGGGAAAAGCTGTCCTATCTGCACACGCTGGGCGTCAAGGTTCTCTATCTGAATCCTGTATTCATGGCCTATTCCAATCACCGCTATGATACAGCGGATTACAAGCGTATCGACCCCATGCTCGGCACGGAGGAGGACTTCGCAGCTCTCTGCCGGGATGCGCACGCGCTGGGAATGCGCGTCATTCTCGACGGTGTCTTTTCCCACACGGGAAGCAACAGCGTGTACTTTGATGCCAAGGGCGTGTTCGGCAACGGCGCGGTGTCCAACCCGAATTCGCCATACCGCTCTTGGTATCGCTTCCGCCACTATCCGGACGATTATGACGCATGGTGGAATACGCCGACGCTTCCGAATGTTGAGGAGCTGTCGGAAAGTTATGTAAACTACATCATTGAGGATGAGGACTCTGTCATTGCCCACTGGCTCCGATTGGGCGCGGACGGATTCCGACTGGACGTGGTCGATGAGCTGCCGGATGAATTTGTCTTAAAGCTCAAGCGGCGCCTGCGCGGGCTCAAGCCGGACGCGCTGCTGATCGGCGAGGTCTGGGAGGATGCTTCCAACAAGCGCGCCTACGGCGTGTCACGGCGGTATTTCGTGGACGCGGAGCTGGATTCCGTGATGAACTATCCCTGGCAGAAGGCAATCATTGCCTATGTTATGGGCGCGGACGATGGCAGCGGGCTGGGCGAATGTATCATGCGCCTCGCGGAGAACTATCCGCCGCAGGTGCTTTCCTGCGTGATGAACCTGCTGGGAACGCACGACACGATGCGCATTCTGACACGGTTGGGCGGGGATTTTCACGGCTCAAAGGAGGCGTGGGCGGCATACCGCCTTTCTCCGGAAGCGCGAAAGACTGCGGTGAAGCGCTTGCAGCTCGCGGCGTTTTTACAGTTCATGCTGCCCGGCATGGCGAGCATCTACTACGGCGACGAGGCCGGCATGGAGGGCGGAGAGGATTCGTTCTGCCGGCGCTATTACCCGTGGGGCGAGGAGGACGAGGCGCTGCGCAGCTACTTTGCCGCGCTTTGCCGTGTGAAAAACGAAACGCCCGCCCTGCGTGACGGCGACGTTCGCGTGCGGCAGGCGGGCGGAGGGATACTCTGCTTCGTCCGTCGGATCGACGCCTGCGACGTGGAGGTGTATGTAAACCAGTCTCAGGAAAACTGGCAGCTTCCGGAAAACGGAGAGCTCCGCTTCGGCGGCGGGATCGCATGGACGGATACGGCCGGGATCACGCTGCGTCCGGGCGGATTTGCTCTTCTCCTGCGGAGGAAAGACTGAATGCTTTTCCAGCGCAGGAATGGATCGCCGTAAAGGCGAATAATTATCAATCTCAGGCGCAGTACCGCAGACCCGTAAAAAGGCGGCATCTGCGCCTGAAACCACTTTCTATGGTGGCGTTTTCCATCGGCAGACGGCATATGAAGTGCTGCGGACAGACGTGACTTGTGAATTTTCAATGAAAAAAGCGCCCGGTTTTGGCGGCTTGCTATAAAAATTCACGGAAGTTGCAAAAAGCGCAAAAAAAATCATTTTTTTGTTGATTCTCGCAATCAAATGTGCTATAGTATTAACAAATCGTGAATGTGCTTGTTGCACCAACGAGTGTCCGCGATGGACATACAAAAATTTTTAGCTTGAATAATTTTCTGTGGCAACACAGTAAATTATATATTTTAAGTAGGAGGAAAAGAAATGAAGAAGAATCTTACAAAGCTCTTTGCATTGCTTCTTGTTCTGGCCATGATCACCGTCATGTTCGCCGGCTGCAAGGGCAACGATGAGCCTACAGATCCCAGCAACTCTGATGCTTCTACCGAGCCTTCTTCCGAGGCTACCGAGAAGCATGAAAACAAGGTTATCTACGGCAGCGACACTGAGCTCTCCGGTGACCTTGGCAACGCATGGTGGACCAACAACGCCACCGACAAGCTGATCCGTGACCTGATCAACGACTACGACGTTATCACGTTCGATCAGTTCGGCCAGATGAAGGTCAACGAGACCGTTTCCGACGGCGTTCAGACCGCTGAGAACGAAGACGGCACCGCTACCTACACCGTCAAGATCAAGCAGGGCCTGACCTACAGCGACGGCACTCCGATCACGGCTGCCGACTATGTCGCTTACATGCTGGTTCAGTTCTCTCCGGCAACTCTGGAAGCCGGCGCTACCGTTTCTTCCGACACCGTTGTCGGCGGTACTGAGTATCAGAACGGTGAGTCCAAGGTTCTTGCGGGTCTCCGTCTGCTCGACGAGTACACCTACTCCATCTCCATCACCCCGGACTATGCCAACTACTACTATGGCCTGACCTACGCCTCCCTGTCTCCTCTGTATCTGCCGCTGTACAGCTCCGCTGCGCTGACGGTTAAGGATGACGGCGAGGGCGCTTATCTGGACGGCGGCGAGCTGAAGGCTGACGAAATCAATGCCTCCCGTTACGTCTATGAGAACCGTGTCACTGCCGGCCCGTATGTCATCAAGAGCATTGATACCGGCGCTCTGACTGCGACCCTCGAGATCAACCCCAACTACGCAGGTAACTTCGAAGGCCAGAAGCCTTCCATCCAGACCATCGTCGTTGTCAAGTCTGAAGACGATTCCAAGATGGATGCTTTCACCACCGGTGAGATCACCTTCCTGTCCCAGCTGTCCGAAGGTGACCAGATCAAGACCGCTCTCGAGCTCGTTGACTCCGGCAAGTACAACTACTGCCATTACACCCGTAACGGCTACGGCAAGATCCAGTTCCAGTGCGACGGCGGCCCCACGCAGTTCCAGGCTGTGCGTCAGGCAGTTGCTTACCTGCTCGACCGTGAAGAGTTCACCAACACCTTCACCGGCGGCTACGGCTCTGTCGTTCATGGCCCGTACTCCACCGCTCAGTGGATGTATGAGGACTCCGAGGAGCTCTTCAACGAGAAGCTGAACTCCTACGCATACGATCCCGAAAAGGCTGTCGAGGTCCTCAAGGCTGACGGCTGGACCCTCAACGCTGACGGCACTCCCTACTCCGGCACCGGTGTCCGCTACAAGGAAGTCACCGCTGAGCAGGCTGGCGATTATGCTCTGAACGTCAAGCTGGCTGACGGCCGCATCCTGATGCCTCTGCACATCATGTGGGCCTCCTCCGACGGCAACCCCGTTTCCACCCTGCTGGCTACCATGCTCGCCAATGGCAAGCAGACCGCCGATGCAGGCATGGTCATCGAGCAGAACGTCATGGCGTTCTCCGAGCTGCTGAACTGGATCTACCGCGACACCTCCGTTGGCGATCAGTACGGCGTGTTCACCTATGGTATGTTCAACCTGGCAACCGGCTTCGCGGATGTCTATGACTATGCGTACAACTACGCATCCGATCCCGACTCCAAGTATGTCAAGATGGGCTACAACCAGAACTACATCTTCGACAAGGAGCTCGACGACCTGTCCATGGATATGGTCTACAAGGCGGCTCCCGGCGATGACGCTGCCTTCCTGGATTACTTCCAGAAGTTCATCATCCGCTGGAACGAGCTTCTCCCGGAGATTCCTCTGTACTGCAACGACTACCACACCTTCTTCCCGTCCTGGCTGAAGGACTACAACGAGTCCAGCCTGTGGGACTTCCAGAAGGCTATTCTGTACGCTTCCATCGAGAACGCGGAATAATAGCGATCTTCCCCTAAAACCCAGCGACGGGGCGGCAATCCGCCCCGTCGCTTGCGACTTCTTATTTTACATTTCTTTTTTGAATCAGTGTAGCAAATTAAACTCGAAATCTTAGCCCCGCACCGGGGTTTTTTGATACATAACTTAGATAATTCAAAGAAAAGGAGGGTATGCGGATGACAAAATACGTATTAAAGCGACTGCTGTACATGGTAATCGTGTTTCTGCTTGTTTCGCTGCTGATGTATTCCATCTACAACCTGATTCCTACTGATCCGGCTCGTGCCCAGCTCGAACCGCTCAAGACAACGCTGAAGCCTGCCGAATATGAGCAGCGCTATCAGATCCTGCGAGAGCGGATGGGCTTGAACGACCCCCTGATTATCCGCTATATGCGCTGGATGGGTATGTACCCGGATGTGAACGGTGAATTCAATGGTATGCTTCAGGGCAACTTCGGCTATTCTCAGATCTACAAGAAGGATGTCATTGAGGTTTTGCCTTCGCGTATGCTTAACACGATTTATATCAATATTTTCTCGACCCTTGTCGCGCTGGCCATCACCATCCCGCTCGGCATTTACTGCGCCGTTCATAAGAGAGGCGCAATTGATAAGGTCGTGCAGGTCGTGTCCATTGTCGGCTACTCCATCCCGGTGTATATTATTGCACTCGTCTTTATCTGGCTGTTCGCCGTTATCCTCGGCTGGCTGCCTGTCTTCGGCATGGGCACGCCGGGCAATAACTTCACCGGCTTCCGCGCCTTTATTGACAAGGTCTATTATATGACCCTGCCTGTTCTCGTCATGACGGTCGGCTCTCTCGGCGGCATGACCAGATATGTGCGCGCGGCCATGATCGAAGCGCTGGGCATGGACTGCATCCGCACCGCCCGCGCAAAGGGCCTGCGTGAGAAGGTCGTCGTCTACTCCCATGCATGGAGAAACGCGCTCCTGCCGGTTATTACCGTTCTGATCGGCTGGTTTATCAGCATCTTCTCCGGCTCTCTGATCATTGAGCAGATGTTTGCTCTCAACGGCATGGGTCAGCTTTACTATCAGGGTCTGACGAACAACGACTTTGAGCTTGCCTTGGCAATCCAGATGTTCTACGTTTTGATTGCCCTGATCGGTCAGCTCATTACCGACCTGAGCTACGGCCTTGTTGATCCGCGTGTCCGCGTTGATAAGTAAAGGAGGTTAGGAAATGAATAAGAAGAAAAAATCCGGCCTCTTTACCAGACTTTTCGGCAACCGCAATAAAGAGCACGACTTCATGAAGGAAGAGCAGCTCCAAAGCCCCGGCCGCCTGATTGCAAAGAATTTCCTGCATAACAAGCTCGGCATGATCGGTCTGATCGTGTTTCTCATCATTTTTGTTTTCGTTATGGTGGGACCGTATTTCTATGAGCTGGATCTGTCCTATCATGACAATACCCAGCTGAATGTTCCGCCAGGAAAGAACATGATGTCCATCCCTGATGCAATGAAGGGAAAGGTTGCTGACATCTCTCCCGGCACGACCTATGGCGTCGGCGTCGACACCGACGGTAAGGTCTATACCTGGGGCTACACCAAGTACACCGATAGCATTGACCTGAAGAATATTCCGGAAGAGGTTCGCAATACGAAGATCGTCAACGTTGCAGCCGGCTACGACCATATTGTTGCGTTGGATGAAAATGGCGGAATCTATGTCTGGGGCAATACGCGCCTGTTTCAGGATAGCATCCCTGACGATCTTGTCATGGCTAAGGCCTATGGTAAGAACCTCGGCATCAAGCAGATCGAGGCCAGCAACCAGTTCTCCGCTGCTGTGACCGAAGATGGCCACCTCTACGTCTGGGGCAACGCCAATGTTGCCGACATCAAGGTCAAGAAGGAATATCAGGGCAACATCGAGAAGGTTGCGTTGACGACCCGCGCCTACATCGCCCTGACGAAGGACGGCGCTGTCGTTTATTCCGGCTTCCAGAAGGATAATGCTCTGGTCCGCATTCCGGATGGCCTTTCCTCTGGCGTGGTTGACATTGCCGCTTCCAGCAATGCGGTTGCCGCCGTCAAGGAAGACGGCACGGTCGTTGTCTGGGGCAATGCCACGAACGGCGAGGCCAATGTGCCCGAATTTGAAAGTAAGCCCGTCGAACTCTATGGCGGCCGCTATCACTTTACTGCGTTGATGGACGACGGTGAGGTCATTTCCTGGGGCGACAACACCCACGGACAGGCCGACGTTCCCGCATCCGTCAATGACAACGAAATTGAAACCGTCTATGCCGGCTTCTATCAGAACTACGCCATCACCTCAACCGGTGACGTTGAAACATGGGGTCTGGACGGTTACTACTGCGGAACGGATGCGCTGGGTCGAGATGTTCTTAACCGTATCGTCAACGGTGGTAAGGTCACCATGACCGTCGGTGCGATTTCGGTTATCATCGAGCTGATCATCGGCATTATCCTTGGCGGTCTGGCCGGCTATTTCGGCGGTTGGGTAGATAACATTATCATGCGAATTTCCGAGGTGGTCGGCGGTCTGCCGTTCCTGCCCTTCGCAATGATCCTTTCCGCCATCATCGGCACGCGCATCTCCACCGAGCAGCGTATGTACCTCATCATGGTCGTCCTCGGCGTTCTGTCCTGGCCGGGCATCTGCCATTTGATCCGTGCGCAGATCCTCTCCCAGCGCGAACAGGAGTACGTCACTGCGGCGCAGGCTCTGGGCGTGCGCGAGAAGAGCATCATCTTCCGCCACATCATCCCCAATGTCATGAGCCTGATCCTCGTCAATGCGACCTTGAGCTTTGCAACCTGCATGCTGACCGAGTCCAGCCTTTCCTACATGGGCTTCGGTATCGCAGAACCGACGCCGACATGGGGCAATATGCTCACCGGTGCGAACAATTCCATCGTCATCCAGCAATACTGGTGGCGCTGGGTCTTCCCGGCAGCGATCTTCGGCATCTGCACGATCTGCATTAACCTGATCGGTGATGCACTGCGTGATGCGGTCGATCCTAAGTCGGCAGAACGGTAAGGAGGGGTTTTTATGGCATTACTTGAACTGAAAAATCTGAAAACCTTCTTCGAAACCAAGCGCGGCATCGTCAAGGCAGTCAACGGCGTCAGCTATTCTCTGGAAGCCGGACAGGTTCTCGGCGTGGTCGGTGAATCCGGCTCCGGCAAGAGCGTTTCGGCAATGAGCATCCTGCGCCTGCTCGACGGTAACGGCTATATCGACTCCGGCGAGATCCTCTTCAACGGCATCGATCTGACCAAGCTCTCCATGAACGAAATGTACAAGATCCGCGGCAATGAGATCTCCGTGATCTTCCAGGAGCCGATGACCAGCCTGAACCCCGTGTTCACGGTCAGCCGCCAGATCTCCGAGCCGCTGATGATCCATCAGGGCATGAGCAAGCGAGAAGCCGCGAAAAAGGCGGTCGAGCTGCTGTCCGACGTCAAGATTCCGAATCCGGAAGTCGTTGCAAAGCAGTATCCCCACCAGCTCTCCGGCGGTATGCGTCAGCGCGTCATGATCGCCATGGCGCTGGCCTGCAAGCCCAAGCTTCTCATTGCGGACGAGCCGACCACCGCGCTTGACGTGACCATTCAGGCCCAGATCCTGAAGCTCATGAACGAGCTGCGCGAGAAGAACGACACTGCCGTGCTGTTCATCACGCACGACCTCGGCGTCATCAACCAGATGGCTGATAACGTCGCCGTCATGTACTGCGGTCAGGTCGTAGAGTATGCCCCTGCGGAAACCATTTTCCACAAGAGCGAATATTCCCATCCCTATACCGAGGGCCTGATGCTCTCCATTCCCCGCTTGGATACGCCCAGCAATACCAGACTGGAAGCCATTCCGGGCGCTGTCCCGCACCCCCTGGATCTTCCCAAGGGCTGCAAATTCGCTCCGCGCTGTAAGTACGCCACGGAACGCTGCAAGGTGGAGGAACCGGAACTGATCCATGTGTCCGACACGCAGCAGGTCCGCTGCTTCTACGCGAAGAAGGAGGACAGAAATGGAAAATAAAGAAAAGAAGGTTCTGCTTCGCATCAGCAACCTGAAGCAATATTTCCCCCTGAAAAAGGGCCGTTTTGTCAAGGCAAACGACGGTATCACCCTCGACATCTACGAAGGCGAGACCTTCGGCCTTGTCGGTGAGTCCGGCTGCGGCAAGTCCACGCTGGGCCGCACCATCCTCCAGCTTTACCATCAGACCTATGGCCGCACGATGTACTATGGCCGTTCTCTGGATGATCTGGCACCGAAGTACGTTACGGACACCGTCAAGCATCTGAAAAAGCGCCGCCAGAAGCTCCACGAGCTGGAAGAAAAGCGCGACAAGCTGGAAGCCCAGTATGCAAAGCTCTCCGAAAAGGAGCAGTATGCCATGCACGCGGAGCTGGACGCGGCCCGCAAGCTGGCGGAGGATGCACTCCTTGACATTACCAAGATCGTCGGCGGCTTCCTCGTTGTGGACGACCTGAATCCCGTCATTGCGATCTACAGCAAGGGTTATGCCGTCGCGCGCAAGCTCTCCGCGCTGGAGGTAAAGCGCCAGAGCCTGCAGGTCGATGTTGACGATGCAGAATACGCTGTCAAGACAGCGAAAGAGGCAGGCAAGGCGCCCAATGATGCCAAGCTTGCCAGTGCCCAGAGCCGCCTGAAGCAGTGCGATGATTCCATTGCTGCCCTGCGCAAGCAGCTTGCTGGCATTAGCGACGATATCCAGAAGATGCGTGAGCCTTACGCCTCCAACCCTGAATTCCAGAAGTATGAGGCCTATCGCGACGACGGCATTGACCTTGCCCGTCTGACCTACGACGAGATGCGCCGCCTCCGCCGTGATATGCAGCTTATCTTCCAGGATCCGTATTCCTCCCTGAACCCGCGCATGAGCGTTGGCCAGATCATCAGCGAGGGTATGCAGGCGCACAACATGATCAAGAAAAAGGACGCCCGCATGCAGGAAATGGTCCTCAATGTCATGGATGAGTGCGGCCTTGCACCTTACTTCCTGCACCGTTTCCCGCACCAGTTCTCCGGCGGCCAGCGGCAGCGTATCGGCATTGCCCGTGCGCTGGCGACCAACCCGAAGTTCGTGGTCTGCGACGAAGCCGTTTCCGCGCTGGACGTTTCCATTCAGGCGCAGATCATCAATCTGCTGCTTGACCTGAAGGAACGTGAGAACCTGACTTATATGTTCATCACGCACGACCTGAGCGTTGTCAAGTACATCTCCGACCGTGTCGGCGTTATGTACCTTGGCTCCATGGTCGAGCTGGCGGACGCTGACGAGATCTTCCGGCACCCCGTGCATCCGTACACCGAGGCGCTTCTGAACGCTATCCCGACCACGGATACCGTCGGCGGAAAAGAGCTTTCCATTCTGGAAGGCGACATCCCCAGCCCGGTCAATCCGCCGAAGGGCTGCAAGTTCCACACGCGCTGCAAGTACTGCACGGAGATCTGCACGCAGGTCGTCCCCGCATGGGAAGAGGTTCGCCCGAACCATTTCGTCGCCTGCCATCATAAGCTCAAAATTGAGGAGTAAATTCCATGCTGTTTCAGCGAAAAGTTGACCGTGCAATGCGGCTGCAAAAGGAGGAGAACGACCGGATCGACAGGGAGCATCTCCCGGAAGATAAGGATAAAATCCAGCTTGAAAAGAAGGACACGTGGGCGATGATCCTTTCCGCGTGGCTGGTTTTCATGCCGATTGCCATTGTCATCCTGCTTGGAATCGCATTTGGAGCATATTTCCTCTTTGTTCACTGAGTTTTGCACCACCGCTTTTGCGGTGGTGCTTTTTTGCATTGAAGTATTTTGGCAAAGTACATCAACAATGTTGAAGATATGAGATTGAGGAATTGTCGGAGATCAAGCGCGGCCTGTTCTGCATCATCTCTTTGTGTCCGCTATTTACCGGCGACCGTTTTATGCTGCACTGCTGCCTGCTTCGGACTGTTGCTGTGGGTTTGCCTGAGGAAGCACATTGTCAGAGCTGGTTGAGGGCGATAGCGGGGAACCGCTGGTAGAGGCAGTATGCATGATGCCGGAATTGTGAATAGATTCTTTGATTCGTGATTGCGCACACCGTGCTTCTGTGATATAATCAAAAAGCCGCATGGGCGGCTTTTTGAAGGAGAAATGGTTAGCGAGAGCTAACCGGATAATGTGGAGGACGAGTATGGAGGCATTTTATGGAATTTTGATTCCATTTTTAGGCACCTCGCTGGGTGCGGCGTGTGTCTTTTTTATGAAAAAAACACTGGGCGACCGGGTGCAGCGCGCGCTGACGGGCTTTGCCGCCGGAGTCATGGTGGCCGCGTCGGTCTGGAGCCTGCTGATCCCTGCAATCGAGCAGGCGCAGGGAATGGGAAAGTGGTCGTTCGTTCCGGCGGTCGCCGGATTCTGGATCGGCGTCCTGTTCCTGCTGCTGCTTGACCGTGTCATCCCGCATTTGCACCGCAACAGCGCGCAGGCAGAGGGCCCGCAGAGCCGTTTGCAGCGCACGACGATGATGGTTCTGGCGGTTACGCTGCACAATATCCCGGAGGGTATGGCCGTCGGCGTGGTCTATGCGGGACATCTGTCCGGCAATGCACAGATCACGATGGCGGGTGCGCTGGCGCTTTCTATCGGCATTGCCATTCAGAATTTTCCGGAGGGCGCGATCATTTCCATGCCGCTGCGCGCCGAGGGAATGGGGAAGGGACGCGCCTTTCTGGGCGGTGTCCTTTCTGGGATCGTCGAGCCGATCGGAGCGGTGCTGACGATCCTCGCCGCCCGGCGCATCGTTCCTGCGCTGCCGTATTTCCTCAGTTTTGCCGCCGGGGCAATGCTCTACGTCGTGGTCGAGGAGCTGATTCCGGAAATGTCCGCCGGAAAGCACTCCAATATCGGCACGGTGTTTTTTGCATTTGGCTTCAGTGTGATGATGATTCTGGATGTTGCGCTTGGATAAAAAAACCGCATCTGATCTGGATGCGGTTTCGCAAAAAAAGAAAGCACTTCGCGATTGCAAAGTGCTTTCGTGGTACGCCGGAAGGGACTCGAACCCCCGACCTACTGGTTCGTAGCCAGTCACTCTATCCAACTGAGCTACCGGCGCGTACGCACGTCCAACGTGCTCATATATAGTAGCACAGTATGCCGGAAAAAGCAAGTCCTTTTTTCTCTTTTTTCAAAAAAATCAGGTGGTGCATTTTCGGCGTCTGCACGCCGGGAAGATCGTTCCGGCAACGCGCAGCAGCAGAAGCCCGCAAAGGATGACAGGCCAGAGCCCGGCGTGCCAGACGCAGGTTAGATAACAGGAGAATGCGGCGAGGGACAGCAAACCGGCTATGACGATCATTCGCTCGACGATCGTGGCTGCTGCATCCGGCAGCAGCAGATGAAGCAGTGCCCGCAGCACCCGCCCGCCGTCCATGGGGTAGAAGGGAAGCAGATTGTAGCCCAGAAGCAGCAGGTTGACCAACGCAAAGCGCGGATCCCGGTGGAGAAACACGGCGGTGCACAGCGCGTTGACGGCAGGCCCGGCTGCCGCAGCGAGGAGCTCTTTTTGATAGCTGAGCGTTTGTGTATGAATGACTGCGCCGGAGAGGTGAAAACTGATTTTATGTACCTGCGCGCGCATACAGCGCAGCGCGAGCAGATGTCCGGCCTCGTGGAGCGTCATGGCAAACAGAAAGGGGAGAAAAGTCTGCGCCGGATCGAAGTAAAAATAGGCGCACAACAGGGCGACAAAGGCCGGGCTGACCTCAAGATATCTGCGGATCCTGAATTGCTTCACGGAATACCTCCACTGCGTCAGTCAGACCGCCGCCTGCGGAAAGTCGGTCGATCACGCCGGAAACCGCCTGAGAAATGCGGCTTTCCACACCGCTGATCCATTGACCAACCTGCTGCCCGGCGGCTGGGTAGCGGTATTTCAGCAGAATCGCTGCGGCGAGAATACACAGACAAATCACCGCATTGCGGCAGAAACGCGCCCGGAAATGTTGAAACACGGAAATCACCTCAGTAGGATTCTATGAAGTTTCTCCCAAATTATACTTTTTAGTCTTGACAAAGCCGCAGAAAATGCGTATAATATCTATGCTTTCGGGGTGTGGCGAAGTTTGGTATCGCGCTTGGTTCGGGACCAAGAGGCCGCGGGTTCAAGTCCCGCCACTCCGACCATATCGAGTGTTCTTAACCAACCTGAGAGTTGGATGAGGACACTCGATTTCTTTTTGCGCTTTTGTGCCTCTTCGTATGTATGAGCAGGATCTGTCCTGCTCTTTTTTGGTTATGCCGATTGTGCATTCGGAACATATTCCACGGCAACGCCCTTGCGGGTTTCTTCTCGGTAGTTGCGCCCGCTCCCAAGACTTGGCAGTTCCAGATACCCTACAAACTTATAGTGTATGCACGAAGTGCGCTCCTTGCTTGGTGCAGTATCCCGGACAAGAATGAGTCAGCCCCTTTTGTGAACTTCGGAGAGCTTGCCGACAGGTTTCCCGAGCTTGTAAACAGCAAGGGCGAGGGATGGTATTACAGGCATATTCAAAATGTTATCCGGTTTGTAAAAAAGCACCCCGATGCCGTCAGCGCAAACGCAAAAAACACCGTGGCGGGAATCAGCAAAGGCTTTAAGGCGGAATGGAAAAAGAAAGTCCGGCAACTGCAAGTGCCGATATTTGCGCTGAATACCAAAGCGGCGTGGGCGCTGCGCCTTGATGACATTCTTGCCGATGCGTTGGAGCTTGGCGCGCTTAGAACGGAGGAATATATTTTGCCGCAGTCAGAATACGACGCTTTGAAAAGCCTTGACTTAAACACCTTTCCTTTAGAAGTAGTCTGCAATACGGTTGCCTACTATGAAGCAAATAAGAGCAATGATAGTGAGTGAGTGGTGCTGCCCGTTGCAAGCTTTGATTGTTATTACGGAAACACGAATTTCAGCAAAAAATGGCTTGCCAAAATCCCCGATGCTGTACTGACAAGAGAAGTGAGCAGCGGTGTCTGCCGAATAAAAGTCAATATCTGAAATGCAAAAAGCCCCGATGAGTACAGAGAAAATCTGAAACTCATCGGGGCTGTCTTTATATCCGCACATTCGACAGGGAATGTGCGGTTTTTATATAATGATTTATGGCTGCGGCGACGCAATTTTTCAAACAAAAAGAGCCGCAGTCTTGTAAACCGCGGCTCAAAATTTTCGTAGAGTTTGGCACTCAACTAAAAACTCTGCGCAAAAGTGCTTTTATGCCGCAGATTTTTGGTAACCAATCAAAAATGACACAGAAGCTTGACTGACGTTTTTCGACAACAAAAACTCCGAAATTTTCTTGTAAAATGACAGAAATCAAACGAAGTCACTTGATTTTTTCAAATGGCGGTGTTATAATTTTCCTGTTCTCGTGGGTGAATAGTGCCCACTTAACCAACATAGAGTGCCAAACTCTACGAAAGAAATTGTAATTTTATATTTCCCGTAATGACGGGGAATATATTTTGCGACATTTTATAAAGGGCTTTAAGCTATGGCAAAAAGGATGAAAAAGGAGAGAGAAGCATGGCGCCGCAGAGAACCCCGGAACAGTTAAAATCCATTATTCTCAAAGCGACGCAGCATCTTGTTGCTGCCGGGGGTATGCAGAATTTCAGCTACCCAAAGTTGGCGGCGGAAACCGGAATCAATGCACCGACGGTGTATGAGCATTACAAGAACAAAGAAGCTTTGCTCACCGCCTGCTTCCTAACCATCGACAATGAAATTGCCTGCAAAATTGCCAATGCCCCGAAAAGCCTATCTGCCGGAGTAAAGGATTTGCAGAGCTTAGATAATCTCTGCTGGCTGCTGTGGCTGCCGTACTGGAACGACTTGACTGCCGATTATGACCGCACTCTTTTTTACTGGCACTTCTGCAATTCGGGGTATTACACACCGGCGGTCGTGCAGCAGCGCATGCAGAACGGAAAAGCGTTTTGGGAGCTTGTGCAATCAGTGAAGGGACTGTCCCAATTTTCTGAAAGATGCAATCTTAAAATGTTGGTTTGGAACCTTGTTGACAACACAGTGGCAATGGCTGCCAAGGTGCTTAGGGGTATTTATCCAAACGATGAGGTCAATGTAAACACCGTGTATCATATGGTCTTTCAGCCGGTGTTCTCCGTGTTCGGACAGAATAACGGCGATAATAACAAAGCGGACGGCAAATAACCGCCGACCGCTTCACACAGCAGAACATTTAGCAAATTTTATGAGTAAAGGAGTAAGCCGGAGTGGAACAGAAAAAGAAAATCAAAATAGTAATTATCGTTCTTGCCTGCCTGCTCGGACTCAGCCTTTTAGCCCTCGGCGGCACACTTGTGTATAACAAGCTGGCGAACAATACCCCTGCCACCATGACCGTGCCGGATAATCTGATTACGCCGGACGAGGACACGACCAAGCCCGACAGCAGCGAGAGCAACAGCCAAGCGCCGGACAGCTCCGAAACGCAAACGCCGAGCAGCTCCGCCGATACTTCTTCCTCTGCCGTGCAGCCTACGCAAAGCACGACCGCCGAAGTAAAGAGAGCAGCGACCATCGAGCTGTACAATAAGCAGCCGGAGGAAAACACGCCGTTTCAGGTGGGCAATATGTTCCCCGGTGACGCAGAAATAAAATACTTCTGTGTGCGGGTATCCTACCACGATAAAATCACCGTGCATTACAAAGCCACTGTTCGTCCCGGTTATGAGAAATTAGCCGAAGTGCTGAAAGTACAGGTCAAGCTGCTCTCCACAGGCGAAACGATGTATGACGGTTTAATGCGGGATATGCCCGAAAGACTGACGCACAAATTGGCGTCCAAGAAATCCACCACCGACGAGCTGTACTATGAGATCACGGCTTATTTAGATACAAGCGTAGGCAATGACTATCAGAATAAGGACTTGATTGCCGATTTCAAATGGTGGGTCGAGGAAACAGGAAACCTTGACGACTCCCCGAAAACAGGCGATACCTCAAACATTCTGCTGTGGGCGGTGCTTGCCGCTTGCTCCGGCAGTATGATGATTCTCCTGCTTGTAGTCCGTAGGCGTAAGGAGGATGAGGAAAATGTCTGAAACAAAAACCGCTAAAAGGCTGACGGGCGGAATTATTGCCATTATTATTCTTGCCGTTTGCCTTTGCATCACCACCTTTGCCCTTGTATATGCTTCCGTTTCCGTTGAGAATAACCTGTTCCACACAGGCGAGGTCAAGATAAACCTCAACGACGGCAAGCCCGTGATTCGGGAACACGAATTTCTCTTTGAGCCGGGTATGACGGTTGTAAAGGACTTCTTTATTGAGAACGACAGCACTTGGGATGTGTATTACCGCCTATATCTCGATAATGTTTCGGGTGGGCTTTCCGATGTGCTGACCGTGACGATAAAGGACGGCGATAAAGTTTTATACTCCGGCACGGCAAACGAACTGACAAAGCAGAATGTAGTCGCTGCCGATGATACCCTTAAAATCGGGCAGCGCCGCAATTTAACCGTAGTATTCCACTATCCCGAAAATAGCGGCAACGAAACGCAGAACCTCGATCTCACATTCACGCTGTGTGCCGAGGCAACGCAAACGAAGAATAATCCGAATAAGCTGTTCGGATAAAAAGGAAAGAACCAAGCAATGCAAACACCCGACACAGAAACCGACAAATGCGCTTGTTGCGGCTGCGATACCGGCGTTCCGTTTGATATGCCTGTTTCCGAACGCAAGTATTATGAGGTCGGAAGCGTTCAGTTCTGCGAAAACTGTTACATAAAACTGCACATTTATCCGGGTGAATCGTATAGTCCGGAGCGGGACAAAGAAATGAATCTGCTCCTGCGTCTATGCCGAAACGATAAGGAGTGAGCAAATGAAAGCATTAAAAATAATCCGAAGTATATTTGTGTGGCTGATGGTGGCGCTTGCCGTTTTTATGATGATATTCACCATTATTTCGGTATCCACCTTTGACCGTGCCGACCGCAATCTGTTCGGCTATAAGGCGTTCATTGTTTTGTCCGACTCCATGAGCAAAACCGACTTCAATGCGGGCGATTTGGTACTCGTGAAAGAGGTTGACCCCTCCACGCTCAAAGAGGGCGACATTATCGCCTATACCTCGCAGAATACCTCCAACTACGGTGAAACCGTAACCCATAAGATCCGCAAGATCACAACCGATGCAAACGGCGAACCGGGGTTCGTCACCTACGGTACAACAACCGACACGGACGATGAAACCGTCGTTACCTATCCGTATGTGCTGGGTAAATACAGCAGCCGTATCCCGAAGGTAGGTGCATTTTTCCAGTTTCTTAAAAGCACCCCCGGCTATATCGTTTGTGTTCTCATTCCGTTCCTGCTTCTCATTCTGTTAGAGGGCGTCCGCTGCATCCGTCTGTTCCGCAAATATAAGGCAGAACAGCAGGCGGAGCTGCAAGCCGAAAGGGACAAGATTGAAGCCGACCGTGCCGAAACACAGCGCATGATGCAGGAGCTGCTGCAAATGAAAGCGCAGATGGCACAAAACGGCGGCGAAACGCCGAAAACGGACGAGGCTCCGTCCGATACCACTACGGTGTAATTCCGGAGAATCCGTGTTTACATATTGTCATTGAAAATATATAAGGAGGTAAAACACAATGACAAGTAGCAAATCCACCAAGCGGGCATTGGTTACCAGCGCACTGGCTATCCTTATGTGCGTGGCAATGCTCATCGGCACCACCTTTGCGTGGTTCACCGACACCGCATCCACCGGGGTCAATAAGATTCAGGCGGGGAATTTGAACATCGAACTGCAAATGAAAGATAACGACGGCAAATGGGTCAATGCCGAGGGCAAGACCCTTCCGTTCCTCGTAAATGGCAAGATTCCCGCCGAGGGGACTCAAATCCTGTGGGAGCCAGGTTGTACATATACGCTGCCGGAGCTGAGAATTGTCAACAATGGCAATTTGGCGCTGAAGTATAAGGTTGTCGTTTCCGGAATTCAGGGCAGCGCTAAGCTGAATGAAGCTATCGACTGGACAATGAAGCTGGACGATGCCGATTTTATTATGGGCAGCGAGCATAGTTTGGCTGCTAAGAATAATGACACCGCTGACTTTGATAGCTTCACTATTTCCGGTACGATGGATAAGAACGCTGGAAACGAGTATCAGAATGAATCCATTGATGGTATCAGCATCAATGTCTATGCTACGCAGGACACCGTGGAGAACGACAGCTTCGGCAATACTTATGATAAGGACGCAGACGGTACGCCTCAGTTTGACACATGGTACGACAATGTTGCAACGACTGTAACGGTCGCTGCGACTGGCGATACTGTGGTAAAGGACAGAGAGACTGCGCCTACTATTCAGGCGACGGTCCCTGCAGGTAGTACGACTGCAAATAAGCTTACCCTGATTAAGAGCAAGGGTGAAACTCCGGCTAACATTACCGTTGTGACTGGCACCAAGGCACTGACTGCCGAGGTTAAGCTGATCGATCAGGACGGCAACAAGGTTAACGCGAAGAGCGGCAAGTTCTTTACCGTGTCTATGGAGCTTGGAAAGAACCTGAATGTTGTTAACTTCTATCATAATGAAATGGCGCTTACGAAGGTTGCTGCTGTCAACAGCCTGACCGCAAATGACCAGTATTTCTATGATGCTGCTACCGGCTATGTGACCTTTACTACCGATGATTTCTCTCCCTTTACCGCGATCATTTCCGATAGCGCCTTTAACGGCGGCAACGGAACAAAGGCGAATCCTTACTTGATTGCAACTGCCGAACAGGCTATGCAAATCGAAAAGCTCAATAAAAAGAGTGTATACTTGAAGTTGGTAAATGATATTACCGTTCCCGACGAGATTTATATGTCAGGCAAAAAGTTTGTCTTTGATTTGAACGGTCATACCATTAAACTGGAATACGCAGAGGGTGTTAAGCCCAATAACGGCAGCGTATTGTACATCGGCGGTAAAGGCGGAAACCTTACTATAAACGACAGCAGCGCTGCGCAAACCGGTGCGGTTATCGGCTCGGATCAGACTTATCCCAACAAGGTGACCAGCGCAGTTCGTGCAGGCAACTACGGCAGGCTCACCATCAACGGCGGCCATTTCTATGGCACAAGTGAGGGGACTTCCTGTATCTTTGTGTATACAAGTATGTCCTCTGGCTCAAAGGCTACCGTAACAATTAATGGCGGCAAGTTTGAAACGGCAACTCCGTCTAACGGTACTTATTTTGTTTTGAATCATCAGGATAACGCGAGTGCAGGCTGCACGATTACAGTCAATGGCGGCTCTTTCAAAAACTACAATCCCGGTGTTACGACTGTTGATCCCGTTAACGCTAAAACGGGTAAAATCGTTCTCGGCGCAGGCTGCACGACCACGCAGGACGGCGAGTGGTATGTCGTTTCCAAGTAATAGATTGATTTAATTCCCAAGTCCTCTCCGCCCTCGGGCGGAGGGGCAATCAAAGGGCATAAGGCTTACTTGTGCCTTTTGATTGCCCCGGTGTGATCACTGGAAAACAGTGTTTACATATTGTCATTAAAATTACATAATAGGGAGGAAAAACACGATGGAAAACAGCAAATCCACCAAGCGGGCATTGATTACCAGCGCATTGGCTATCCTTATGTGCGTGGCAATGCTCATCGGCACCACCTTTGCGTGGTTCACCGACACCGCATCCACCGGGGTCAATAAGATTCAGGCGGGCAATCTGGATGTGGAATTGGAGTACAAGAACAGCGACACGACAGGCTTCACAAAGGCCGACAAGAACACCAAGGTGTTCAAAGAGGGCGCTTTGTGGGAGCCGGGCCATGTGGAGTATGTAGTGCTGAAGGTCAGCAACGCAGGTTCCTTGGCTCTGAAGTACAAGCTGGGCATCAACATTGCCAACGAAGTGGGCAGCACCAATGTCTACAACAAAGAATTTAAGCTGTCCGACTACATCCGCTTCGCAGTGCTGGATGGCGACAAGACCGAAGGCAGCGTTGACCGTGATGCTCTGGTGGCCGCCGCAACGGACAGCAAGCTCATCAAGGAAGGCTACACCGCAGAGAACCACCTGATGGCTACTGGCACGGACAACAGCCAGAAGGTCGTGACCCTGGTTGTCTGGATGCCTACCACCGTGGGCAACGAAGCCAATCACAAGAAGGACGCAACTGCTCCGTCCATCGACTTGGGCATCAGCGTTGTTGCTACTCAGGATACTGTTGAGAGCGACAGCTTCGACGAACAGTATGATAAGGATGCTACTTATCCCGTAATCGTTTCTAATCAGCAGCAGGCAAACGATGCAATCACGAATGCTACCGATAAGAAGGCAAACATTTCTATTGCTTCGGATCAAACCATCACTCTTGACAATGGCATTGCAAATGAGGGGGATAAGAGCCGCGACATCACTTTCAGCGGTAATGGCAGCCAGACTGTAGATGTTATTACAAAAGCTGTCACCGCAGAGGGCGGACAGTTGAACTATCAGCGTGGCTCTTCTTTCACATTCGAAAACCTCACCATTCAGGCTGGCGAAGGCAACTTTGATGGTATTGTCTGCAACGAACTGACCTTTAAGGCCTGCACCATCAAGGGCAAGCTGACCCTGTTCGGCAAGGCCACCTTCATCAACTGCGTCTTTGACAACACCATGGCCAACCAGTATTCCATCTGGACCTGGGGCGGCACGGATGTGACCTTCGAGAACTGCACCTTCAACACCAACGGTAAGGCAATCCTGCTCTACGGCGGAGCGGATGGTAAAAATCCCACCAACCTTGTCGTAAACAACTGCGCCTTCAATGACCGCAATAGCGGCGCTGCCGGTAAAGCGGCTATTGAAATCGGTAATGATTACAACGCCACCTATACCTTGACCGTTAACAACGCTACTGTTAACGGATTTGCTGACGGCAAAAACACCGGTTCCAAGCTGTGGGCAAACAAAAACAGCATGGATGCAGAACATCTCACCGTTACTATTGACGGAAACAAGGTTCAGTAACCTTTTTCAAGTCCTCTCCGCCCTCGGGCGGAGGGGCAATCAAAGGGCATAAGGTTTGCTTGTGTCTTTTGATTGCTTTGGTGTAATCACAGAAAATCCGTGTTTTACATATTGTCATTGAAAATATTAAATAAGGAGGAAAACACAATGACAAGCAGCAAATCTACCAAGCGGGCATTGGTTACCAGCGCACTGGCTATCCTTATGTGCGTGGCAATGCTCATCGGTACCACCTTTGCGTGGTTCACCGACACTGCATCCACCGGGGTCAATAAGATCCAGGCGGGGAATCTGGATGTCAAGCTCATGTACAGCACCGATATGCAGACATGGAAGGAAGCCACCGATCAGACCAAGCTCTTTGACGACAATGCCCTGTGGGAGCCGGGTTACACACAGGTGGTCTATCTGAAGATTGTAAACGCCGGCAAGCTGGCTCTGAAGTATGAGGCCGGCTTCTCCAAAAACTACACCTCCAACAGAGGGAAAAATGTTAACGGCGATTGGTACCGTGTGGACAATTATCTGAAGATCGGCACTGCCGAGACCGCGACCAAGTTTGCAAACCGCGAGGATGTTTGGTCTGCCATTGCCGCCACCGAAAAGACTTTGGCGAAGGATGTTATGCTCACCGACGGATGGATTACTCTGAAAGCAGGAGAAGAGTCCGAACCCTTTGCCGTAGCAATCTACATGCCCACCTCAGTCGGCAACGAAGCCAATGCTTCAAGGCTCAGACCTTCCTCTGTCTCCGGCCTCGGCATTGAGGTGCGCGCTACTCAGGCGACTGTGGAAAGCGACAGCTTTGATAACAATTACGATGCAAATGCGGCTACTGTGCTCAATCGCGTGGAATATACTGACGGCGAACATACAGTGACCGGCAACATTCAGGCAAACGGCACAGCCGGTGCAATTCACGGAACGGGTACTGCAAAGATTACCGTAGATGCTACAACGGTTTACGGCACTTATGTCAGCAACTACGCGATGGCCGTCTGCGCCTCCAGTAGATCCGAGATTATCATCAAGGGCGGCGAATTTGCAAATCAGGCTCCTGTGGGTTCCGCGCTGTCCCTGATTTATGCAGAGGATAATGCGAAGATCACCATCGAAGGCGGCACCTTCAAGTGCGTCAGCCCGGCTTGGACGCTGAACTGCAATGACAGCGACCCTGCCACTATCACCGTCAAGGGCGGCTCGTTCTACAAGTTTGACCCATCCAATGTCACTGTCGGCGAAGGTGAAATCTTCATTGCTGACGGCTACAAGGTCGTTCAGAACGGCGACTGGTACAATGTTGTTCCCGAATAAATCCTGTTTTTCAAGTCCCCTCCGCCTGAGGGCGGAGGGGCAATCAAAGGGCATAAGGTTTGCTTGTGCCTTTTGATTGCTTTGATGTAATCACCGTAAAACCGGTGTTTACATATTGTCATTGAAAAATTTAGAATAAGGAGGTAAAACAACAATGACAAGTAGTAAATCTACCAAGCGGGCATTGATTTCCAGCGCACTGGCTATCCTTATGTGCGTGGCAATGCTCATCGGCACCACCTTCGCGTGGTTCACCGACACCGCATCCACCGGGGTCAATAAGATCCAGGCGGGGAATTTGAACATCGAACTGCAAATGAAGGACAACGACGGCAACTGGGTCAATGCCGAGGGCAAGACTCTTCCGTTCCTTGTAAATGGCAAGATTCCCGCCGAGGGGACTCAAATCCTGTGGGAGCCGGGTTGCACATACTATGTGCCCGAAGTCCGTGTGCTCAATAAGGGCAATCTGGCAGTAAAGTTTGAGTATGTTCCCGAAGCACTGGGCATTACAGGTAAGCTTGCTGAGGTTCTTGAGCCTGTGTTTAAGACACCGGTTGATACGAACGGCGAGGATATCAATATTGAACCCGAGGTTCTCAAGCCCGGCGAAGCTTCTCCTGCCTGGTCTTTCGGCTATCATATGTTAGAAACCGCCGGCAACGAATATCAGAATGCAACTGCGACCGGTATGTGCCTGACCGTTGTCGCTACACAAGCTACATATGAGAAAGACAGCATTGACGATCAGTACGACAAAGATGCTGAATATCCTATTTTAGTTACAACGGGAGACGAACTGCAGGCTATTGTGAGCAATGCAACAGCTCCTGTCAATATCGTGCTGACGAACAGCATTACGACCAACAACTTCGTCATCCCTGCGGATAAGGATGTAACCCTGGATTTGAATGGTCGCACTGTAACGAATGCTGGATCGCACACCATTCTGAATAAAGGCCATCTTACTCTGACAGATTCAAGCGCAGATAAAAGCGGTCAAATCGTCTCCCTCAAGGGTAACACTGCAGCACTTCGCAACGGAGATAATGCAGTCTGTGTAGTCGAGGGCGGAACAATTTCTCGTGACGGGGCCAATGGAAATACATGGCATGTAGTTGAAAACTTTGGCAAGATGACCTTCAATGGTGGTAAGGTCGTCCTAAAGAACGGAAATGGCTTTGCTATCACCAATGGCTGGAATTATTTTGATCCTGGTGCTTCTACTACGCATGCAGTGATGGAAATCAACGCTTTGGAACTTGATACCGATTCCAGTGGAATTAAGAATTGCAGATATGGCGATCTAACCGTAAATGATGTGACCGTGACCTCCACCGGATATTGGGCCCTTTCCAACGACTATCTTGGAACAGCCGTAATCAACGGTGGAACCTTAACTTCAAATTCTTTCAAAGCAGTTTCCAACGGTGCTGCAATGACGGTGAATGGCGGAACCTTTGACGGAACAGAAGGGCTTTTCGTTCAGAGCTATGCCACATCCACAGTTCTCAACGGCGGAACCTTTACAAACATGAACGTTGACGCACTCTCTAGCTATGTCGGTACGGGACACACCGCACAGCAAAGCGGCACATCCGTGATTATTAAGTAAAACCCTATTTCCACCCCCTCCGCCCTCGGGCGGAGGGGCAATCAAAGGGCATAAGTTAAGCCTTATGCCTTTTGATTGCCCACACAAACACAATCGAAAGGAGATACATCATTATGGACAACGATAGCGGCGCTTTGATACTCTTGATCGTTCTGATCATATCTGCCTTTCTGCTGATTGTTCTAAAACTCGCACAGTTTGTCAATCATTTCAGCCGTGAGAAGCAATATCTTTTAACCGAGATAAACCGTGCGGCAGACTACAACGAATATCGCTATTGGCGCAGAGAACTCCGCTGCCTTTACCTCTGCCTTATTCCGTTTGTGACCGAGCGCAATGTAATGCGGGTGTACCCCGTATTCTTCCACCGGGCAAAGCACGCTATAAAGGAAAAGCGCTCTGACGGTCTTATGCACATCCTCGCCCCCTCAATGCTTGCCTTCTGCATCTGTGCTATCTGCCTTTGCGGTGTAAGCTGGGCTTGGTTTACCGCCTCTACTTCAACAGGCACAACGGCGATCCAAAGCTCGTCCTATAAGCTGTCCTATCAAATCGGTAGTGACACAGCCGAACTTGCCGAAACCGGAACAGCGTATACGCTGACAAGCGATACAACCGTGATAACACTGAAAGCCACCGGAACGGCAGGCGCAAAAGGCTATTGCAGCATAAAAATCGGTGATGAAACCTACTGTACCGAGCAGATATTTGTGAATGACACCTCTGAATTCACCTTTACCGTAAGCGCTGCCGCAGACACAACTATCACCCTCACCCCTAAATGGGGAACATACTCCCACGATGCCACGCTTCATAACGGCGATGTTATCACCGCCACCGGCTCACAGCAAAACAACACCCAAGAGCCGAACAACGGCTTGACCGCCGAGCCGTCAACCGAGCCTACTGCTCCGACCACACCTACAACTCCTACAACGCCGAGCAGCACCCCAACGGAAAGCGCAACCACCACACCCGAACCCTCGGCAAACGCACCAACCGAACCCGAAACCACCGACACAGAACCAACTCCTGCGCCGGAAACCGCAACCCCGGAGAACACAACGGCAGCTCAGACCGAGCCGCCCACAACCGAGGAAAGTGAAAACAACTGAATAAAACCACAAGCCGCAACGGATTATATCATTCCGCTGCGGCTTAAATCTTATGTGAATATAATCTCAGTATTTATGATCTCGGTTGCCCGATTGATAAGGTACAATAAGGATAGATAAGGTACAATAAGTTGCGCAAATTGAAAAGAGCAAAAAAGGAGACATAGCTTGCAGGCTCTGGTAGAATGAAGTTACCACACAAACATTCGAAAGGAGACAGCAAACTATGTCCGAGAAAATTGTACAACTGAACGAGGAAATTATCAAGGGGCAGCTCAAAGAATTAGTTCGAGGAAGTGTAGAAGAGGCGCTAAACGAGTTGCTGGAAAAGGAGGCGGAGTCTCTGACGCAGGCGGCCCGCTATGAGCGCAGTGAGGCCCGTCAGGGCTACCGAAGCGGCCACTATGACCGGAATCTTACCACGACCTCCGGTGACGTCACGCTCCATGTCCCCCGGCTCAAGGGCGTGTCTTTCGAGACCGCCATCATCGAGCGGTATCGCCGCCGGGAGAGCAGCGTGGAGGAAGACCTCATCGAGATGTATCTGGCGGGTGTCTCCGTGCGCCGGGTGGAGGACATCACGGAGGCGTTGTGGGGCAGCAAAGTCTCGCCTTCCACCATCAGTGAGCTGAACAAGAAAGCCTACGTCCACATCGAGGATTGGCGCAACCGTCCTTTGCAGGGCGGCAGATACCCGTATGTCTATGTGGACGGCATCCAGCATGACCCGCAGGGCGTAGCGCCCCCTTGTTGAGACCATCACGAGACATTCCTCCTTGTTTTTGATTGCCTACCTTTCTGATAGGGA
>UQWH01000008.1 GCA_900544705.1 uncultured Eubacteriales bacterium
CAATTTTGTAGGCAGCTTGTCAAAAAAGTCCAAAAGGACTTTTTTGACAAGCTGTCCTGCTTTTTATTCGTCGTAGTCGTCATAATCGTCGTCGTAATCGTCGTCCTCCGGGTCGATCTGCACGTCATAGGCAGGCTCCACGGAAACGTAGGTGTACGTCGACGGCGGAACTACCGGCAGGTCATCCGTTGTGCGGATGCTGTAATATGCTGCCGTTTCGGTCGGATAATGCTTCTTGCGCAGGCGCTTATTGACGCCGTCGGCGATCAGCGTATACAGGACGGCAAAGATCGGCACGCCAAGCATCATGCCGCCAAAGCCGAACACGCCGCCGAACACCAGAATGGCAACCAGCACCCACCAGTCGGAGATGCCGAGTCTTTCGCCGAGAATTCGGTTTTCGACGATATTTCCGTCAATTTGCTGGAGGATCAGCGTGAAAATGGTGAAATACAGCGCATTGAGCGGATCGTCTATCAGAAGCAGGAGTGCCGAGGGAACCAGGCCGATGATCGGGCCGAAGAACGGGATGACGTTTGTCACGCCGACGATCGTCGAGATCAGCGGCGCATAAGGCAGCCGCATGATCAGCATCGCGATATAGGTCACAACGCCGACAAAGATCGCGTCAATGATCTTGCCCATGACATAGCCGCCGAAAATACGATCCGTACGGCGCGCCAGCTCAAACAGGCGGTTGGCATGATTCGGTCTGAAAATCGCGACCGTGATCTTCTTGGCCTGCGATTTCAATTGTTTCTTAAATACCAGGATATAGACCGCCGCGACGATGCCAAGGAGAATACTGAATACCCCCATCACGACGTTATACACTGAGCTGGTCAGCCCGGAAACGAAGGCAGCAATGTCAATGCTGTTCAGTGTCTTGAGCACCCAGTCAAGCAGGCTGTCCACATTCTGGTTTACCCACTGTTCAAAGGGCGTGTCTGTGATGATATTGTCCAGCCAGCCGCTTACCGTCTTATAGTAGGCCTCGATTCTGTCCTTCTGCAGCAGCTCCTCCAGACTTGCGATCAGATTCGGGACGATCAGCGCAACCACGGCATACATGGCAAGCAGCAGAACAAGCACCGAAATAACAATACTGATGGTCTTACTGAGCGCCTTGGCGCGCTTTTCCGTCAACTTTTTACTCCTGGCAAACAGCTTGTCAAGCAGCCTCTGCGCGCGCACCATGATAGGATTCATCAGATAGGCGAAGAAGCAGCCATACAGGAGCGCGGAAATGATGTCCAAAAACTCCAGAATCAGATTATAAAACCCGCGTAAGTTGGAAAAAACCATCCAGAATACGCCGCCGGCTACGATCACCAGAAAGGCCGTCAGACCCCATTTTACATATTTTTCATTCCGATGCAGCTTCATACTTTCTCTCCTTCCACCGGATACGCCAGCGTCACCTGACGCTAATAGAATACCACGAAGCGACGGAATCGTCAATCCGAAAAAAGTGCCGCAGGCGAAACGCCCGCGGCACATAAAACAAGCATTACATCATTAATCGCGGCGAAGGGCCTCGATGGGATTGAGCTTGGATGCCTTGACCGCAGGCAGCAGGCCGAAAACAACACCAATCAGGATGGAGAACACCACCGCGACCAGAATTGCCGGGGCACTGATTGCCGTAGGCGTATCCATGAATTTCGAGATGAGCTGCGACATACCGACGCCGCCCAGCACGCCGAGGATGCCGCCGATACCGGTCAGCACGCAGGCTTCCGTCAAAAACTGTGCCAGGATGCGGCGGCGCTTCGCGCCGATGGCCTTTTTCAGGCCGATTTCCGTCGTGCGCTCCGTGACCGTCACGAGCATAATGTTCATAACGCCCACGCCGCCGACCAGCAGCGAAATACTGGCGATCCAGATGAGCTGCTTGTTCGTGGAGCTGCTCATCTCCTGAAGCTGCTCTGCCTGCTTCAGCAGATCGTCACTGCGATAGGAGAAGCCGCTCTTGGACGCCAGCGGCGCGACCTGATGCTCGGTCAGATAATCCGCCACCGCCTTGCCCGCGCGGGTCATGTCGTCCGTGGAAGCCGCACGAACGGCAACGTTCTGCGGCTCGTCAAAGCGGTATGCCAGCGCCCACGCGCCCTCGGGGATGAATACCCGGCCGTTGGATTCGTTGGCGTACATGTAATAGTCCTCTTCGCTGTTGATCCGCGGTTCAAAGGAGGACTTGAGCGCAGCGACACCGATCACGGTAAAGGGTTCACCGCCGATCTCCAAGACCTTGCCCACGGGGTCGCCGTGGCCAATCAGCGAGGTCGCCGCTTTCTCATCCAGAATGACGACCTTCTTTGCAGCTTCGTATTCCCCGGCTGCAAAGCCGCGCCCCAGCTTGATCTGGTAGCCGTTGACGGAGAAATAGCTGTCGTCAATGCCGTAGATCGAACCGCTGAAGGAGCTGTTCTGATAGAAAACCGTGTTGTCGGCAGAAGTGCGCTTGCGGAAGAGCGTCACGTCGGCCACGCCGTCGAGCTTGCGCATCTCGCTCTTCTGGGTGCTCGCGATCACCTTGACACCGAGGGGATTGTCATTATACATCATGTCATAGCTCATGTCATTCTGATAGAGCTGCACCGTCACAACATTGTTGCCCGATCCGATCAGGTTCTGCTTGATCTGTTCGTTGGTTCCCTTGATGGTCGAGATGATCGTAATGATGGACGCGATGCCGATGATGATGCCGAGCATGGTCAGGAAGGAACGCAGCTTATGCCCAAGGACGCCCTGCAATGCAAGATGTACATTCTCAAACATTTCCATTCCCTCCTTTAATAGAGCACGCCGTCTTTAATGGCGTAGTCGCTGCCGCTTCCATCATCCTCTACGGTCGTCGCTCCGTCTTTGACGTTTTTGCCATAGGGGAAGGCAATGTAGTCTTCCTCCGACAGACCGCTCAGAATGCGAATATAACCCCAGAGCTGTTCACCGGTCGACACATAGGTCTTTTTCAGCAGACCATCCTCGCCGCGCTTGTAAACATAGGCGCGGGTTCCCTCTGTGCGCACATACATTGCCTCCAGATACAGGGCGCTGCCGTCGGTCTGGCTGCTGTCGCCAAAGTAAACGGTAACATAGTCGCCCTCCTGCAGCTCCGCACTTGCGTCGACTGCAATCATTGCGTTGTAGTACGAAGCGTTGGGATTGGAGGAGCCGTAGTAGTCGTCGCCGCTGGTGGGCGTATCGGAAACCGAGTCGATCGTTCCTTCCGCGCTGGCCATGCCGTTCATGCCCCAGCTTTCCACACGCACCTGCGCACCGACAGTAAACTTTTGCAGGTCGAATTCGCTCAGAGTGGCTTTCACATAATAGCAGCCGCCGCCGGATACGGTCACGACGGGCTGGTTCTCCTGTGCCGCCGTTTCCGGATCGTTGAGGGCAATGACCGTACCGTCCACAAGCGCGGTCACAATACCGTTCTCCGCCTCGACCTTCATCTTCTCGTATTCGACCTGCGCCTGACGATAGGCAAGGTCACAGTCACGGATCTTTACCTGCTGCTCCGCGCGCATCTTTGCGATTTCTGCTGCGGTATAACCGGAGCTGTCGTCCGGAATGTCCGGCTCCACGGGCGCGGGTTCCGGCGCATCGTCGGCGATCTCCGGCGGTGCAAAATAGGCAAACTTTATTGCGCCGGTGTCGGCGTTGCGGCTGAGCTTCATGCCCCAAGTCTCCAGAAGTTCGCCCTTGACCGCGTTTTCCTCGCGGATCTCAAAGGCGATCCACACCTCCGCCCTGTCTGCCAGCAGTGCTTCCAGGAAATCGGAATCAAATTCCACGCCCTCCGCCGTCAGATAGCGCAGAGGCTTTTCCTCGGTTCCCTCGCCGCCGATGCAGTAAGGGAGCTCCTCGACCGGCTCCAGCGGCTCCGTAGGAGGCTCGGTCGTCGGTTCGGTTGGCGCAGGCGGCACATAGGGCTTCATCGTATTGATGCGCGTCAGCTCTCGTTTCGCATTTTGAAGCTCCAGCTCCGCCTGCCGAACCGCAATTTCCTTACGCTCCAACTGAATGTCCGAAAGGGTCGTATCATAGCTCAGGAGCGGATCACCCTTCTTGACCTCCTGCCCCTCCTGAACGAGCACCTGCGTGACCGTCTGCGTCGCGGAAGCATAGACCTTCTGGATGCGGTCAGCCGTGACATAGCCGCCGCTCTGCATTTCATTGCCCATGTAGGCCGAGCTGTGCATACTGACCGGCAAGACCTTCACGGGGTCATTGTTCCTGCCGAGATACCACAGCACACCGATCACGATCGCCACGACCAGCACCACGCTGATCACAGAGATCAGAATTGTTTTTACTTTTTTTGTCATTGCGCACCCCCGCCCTTCTCTGCCTCAGACAGAATACCGTCGCGGATAAACCGGATCTCCTTCGCACGTTCCGCAATGAAACGTTCATGGGTGATCATGATAATGGTCGCGCCATTCTGGTTGAGCGAATCAAAAATATCCATGATCTGCTCACCCGCGGCACTGTCCAGTGCACCGGTCGGCTCGTCGGCCAGCAGCAGCTTGGGCTTTCCGACAATGGCGCGCGCAATGGCAACACGCTGGCACTGGCCGCCGGAAAGCTGATTCGGGCGGAATTCCAGGCGTTCGCCCAGTCCCATGAGCTTGAGCGCTTCAATCGCGCGCTCCCGGCGCTCCTTCTTTGGCACGCCCGCATACAGAAGCGGCAGCGCCACATTGTCGATCGCCGACATTTTGGGCAGCAGGTAAAAGCTCTGGAATACAAAGCCCAGCAGCTGATTGCGCACCTGCGCCAGCTCATTGGAGGTCGCGCCGTGCAGATCCTTGCCCGCCAGCAGATATTCGCCGCTCGTCGGCACATCCAGGCAGCCGATCAGATTCATCAGCGTCGTCTTGCCGGAGCCGGACGGCCCCATAATGGCGAGGTAATCGCCTTCCTTGACCTGCAGGTTGATATTCTTCAGAACACGGACGGTTTCCCTGCCCTGCGGATAGTCCTTGCAGATATCCTTCATTTCTACCAGCATGGCTTATCCTCCACTGACCGGCAACATACACACACTGCCTTCGATTCCCTCTACTAAGTCCGGCCCGCCCTCGGGCAAATCGCCGCCGTCGACAAGGTTGCCCGGCTCCATGTTCGGCTCATCTACGGGCGCGTCCGTGGGCTCGTCGGTCGTGTCATTCTTCACAACGGGCGCGCCCTCTTCCAGATCGTCCGCCGGGAAGGCGATGTAGTCCTCCGGCGCCAAGCCGTCGGTGATCTGATATTGATTCAGCTCGGCATTGAATGTACCTGTCTTGACGCTGCGCTTTTCCAGCTTGTCATGCTTGTCTGCCGCCCAGACGGAGAAGCCCTCTTCCTCAGAGCCGACCAGATAGGAAGCATCCAGCCAGAGGCCATCTCCGGTTTCGCCCTGACCGGCATCCTGCTCGATATAAACGTGCTGACCGAGCATGAGACCGTCCGTTGAATCCAGAGAGACATAGAACGGATAGCTGCTGGAATTGGTCGTGTCGTCATTCTCACCGTAACCGTAGGACCAGCTTGATTTATTGTTGCTTTCCGGATTGTTCTGGTCAATTTTGCTGATCGTGCCGGTCCATGTCTGGGAGCCGTCCGCGCGGGAACGAAGCACCACCCGTGCGCCCTCGTAGAATTCGCTGCGGTTGAGCTCGTTGATCTTGCCCTTCACGCGGTAGTCGCCGTCCTGGATCAGCGCGATGTACGGCAGCGGCTGGCCGGTCGTGTTATCCGTGCCACCGTTTTCATTGATGGCCTGCACCTTACCGTCGATTGGAGAAAGGACCTCTCCGCTCTCGGAGGTAGCCTTCAGGCTCTCCAGTTCCTTTTCCTTGACCGTCAGATTGTACTGCGCTTCCTTTTTATCCGCCTGCAGTGACTGGATCTGCACGGTATAGGAGAGCTGCTCGGAAGCCGGCGCGCTTGCCTTCTCCCGCTCCAGCTGCGCTACGCGGCTGTCAAAGTCCGTGATGTTATTCTTCAGACTTTCAATTTCCAGCATGGCCTTTTCAATGGTCAGCTTCATTTCCTCCATGTCGTAGACAAAGAGGACGTCTCCCTTCTTGACATCCTGTCCGACCGCGACCTTCAGCTCCGCGACCTTGCGGTTCTCGTCGCGCTCGACCTTGATCTCGTCCTGCGCAACGACCACGCCAGCGCAGGTGTTAAATGTGCCCGCCGTGCCATAGCCGGTGATTGTTGCGACCGACTGCACGTTCACGGATGCTTTTGACGAGCCGCAGCCGGCGAGCAGCGCGGTCACCAGCAGGGCGATCAAAAGCAGAATGGCAGTTTGTTTCTTCATGACAGTTCCTCCAATCTGAGTTGCGTACTTATCAAAGCATTATTATGACGTTCCGTTTCCAAATAAGTTCCACAGAAGGAAAACTTTTCATTTTACGAGACTTAAAAAGTGCGTGGGCTTCCTGCGTCTTATCCGGACGATCGCCGCCGCATCCTGTTTTTGGCTCGTAAAACACCCCGCCTGCCGGACATTATGACAGAACATCATGTTGTCTAACAGGTGGGGTGTTATTCTCTATGGTTATTTCAGCAGCATTTCTCCCGCCTTGTAGATATCTCCCGCACCGACCGTGAGGATGATGTCTCCCTCGGAGGCGATGGAGCGCAGGTGCGCAGCGACCTCCGGCAGCGTTTCAAAATAGACCGCATTGGGGATCTGCCGCGCGAGGTCGCGTGAGGAAATGCCGATGGTGTTCTGCTCACGCGCAGCGTAGATCTCCGCAAGGACTGCAACGTCCACCCGCTTCAGCTCCCGAACAAAATCGTCAAACAGCGCCTTGGTACGCGTGTAGGTATGCGGCTGGAAGGCAATGATGATGCGTTTGTAGCCCATGGTCTTGACCGCGTCGATCAGCGCGTGCAGCTCGCCGGGATGGTGGGCATAGTCGTCATAGATGTCCGCGCCGTGGTACTTCCCCTTGAATTCCATTCTGCGGCCCGCGCCGGTGAAGGACGCCAGACCGAGCGCAACGGATTCGCCGTCGATGCTCATCACATAGGAAGCAGCCGCAGCGGCAAGGGCATTATAGACATTGTGCCGCCCGTAGACATTCAGATGCACGTGCGTATAGAATTTGCCGAAGCAGTAAACGTCAAAGGAGCGGTAGTCCTCCGAGAGATTCTCCGCGTGGACGTCGTTCTTCTGCCCGATGCCAAAGGAAATGTAGTGCAGGTCGGCCAGCGTCTTCACGGTGTTTTCGTCGTCGCCGTTGGCAATGACATAGCCCGTGCGCGGCACAAGACCCGCAAACTTCCGGAAGGAGCTTTCCACCGCCTCCAGATCCTTGAAGTAGTCCAGATGATCCGCTTCAATGTTGTTGATGATCGCAACGGTGGGATAGAAATTCAGAAAGGAATCGCAGTATTCGCAGCTTTCCATGATGATGGTATCGCCGTTGCCGACGCGGTGCCCGGCCTTCAGCAGCGGCAGATAGCCGCCCAGCATGACGGTCGGATCGCGATGCGCCTCCATAAAAATGTGGGTAATCATGGAGGTCGTGGTCGTCTTGCCGTGCGTGCCGGAAATGCAGATCGCGTTTTTATATTCACGCATGATCAGGCCCCACGCCTGCGCGCGCTCAAAAACGGGAATGCCCTGCGCGCGCGCGGCGGCGATCTCCGGATTGTCGTTGTGTGCCGCAGCGGTGCGGATGATGCAGTCCGCGCCCTCGATATTCTCCGGGCGATGCCCGATGTGCACAGCGATTCCCTTTGCGATCAGTTCATCCGTGGAAACCGAGGCATTCATGTCAGACCCGGTGACAATCATTCCCTTGTCCCGCAGAACCAGGCCAAGCGGCCGCATGGAAACGCCGCCGATGCCGATCAGATGGATGTGCTTTCCCGGCAGCAGATATTTATCCAGCCGTTTACGGATGTTTGCCATGTTCATTCCTCCAACGCCATTGTGTGACTGTTATTGTGGCTATTATAATGCGAAATGCCCCGTTTTACAAGCGAAATCTTGCAGTGCGGGCGGCAGGAAGCCCGCCGGGAGCGTAAACGAAAGCCGTTTTCCCTCGTGCGGAAAAGAAATCCGGTACGAATACAGCGCCAATGCGCCGCTGCTTCGCGCCCCGTACTTGCGGTCGCCGCAGAGCGGGAAGCCGCGCGAGGCGAACTGTACGCGGATCTGGTGCGTTCTCCCGGTATACAGACGAACCGCCACCGGCGTTGTTCCCTCCGGGAGCCGCCCGAGGGTGCAGAAAGCCAGCCGCGCTTCTTTCACACCGGCGCGGCGGCGCGCGACGACGTAGGTTTTGTTTTTCCCCCGGTCGTGATACAGCAAATCACTCCACTGTCCCTCCTGCGGCGGCGCCCCCTCGCAGACGGCAAGATATTCCTTTTCAAATGCCCCGGCCTGCATGGCGGCGGAGAGTGCAGCGGCACACTGCGCCGTTTTTGCAAAAACCATCAGGCCGCCGGCTTCGCGGTCGAGACGATGGACGGGCCACACGCTGCGCGGCGCAAGGAGATCCGCCATGCTGGGCTTGCCGGAGGCGTCCGCCGCCGAGCGGATCCCCTGCGGCTTGACACAGACCACAAGCTGCGCATCCTCAAAGATCACATCCATCTTTCCGCCCCCTTTTGGCTACTATAATAGCGCGGCGCGGCAGAAAAAGCAAGGGATTGACAAACCGCCCGCTTGGAGATACTATGAAGGAAAACAGGAAAGGAGTCTTTGTTATGACGCTTAAAATTGAAGGAATGATGTGCAAGCACTGCCAGGCGCGCGTGGAAAAGGCCCTCAAGGCCGTCGCCGGCGTGGAGTCCGTCGAGGTCGATCTGGAGGCCAAGACCGCAGAGGTCACCGGCAGCGCCAGCGCCGAAGCGCTGAAGCAGGCCGTCACCGATGCAGGCTATCAGGTCGTCGGCTAAGCACGGCACACCGGAGCACCCGCGCGAAATAATGCGCGGGTGCTTGACTTTATGTTCTGTTTCTATTACATTATATCCAAACACCGCCGCAGGAGGCTCGCATATGGCACAGGGGAAAAAAGAAAAAAAGGAATTTGTCGAGGGAACGCACGACAAGCGGGCGCTTCTGGTCGCACTCGGCTGGCTCGTCGTGCTTGCAGCCGTACTTGTTCTGTTTTTCTATATTCTGAACGGTCAGCGCTATCACCGCTCCGATACGCGAACAGACTACCTCAGCGACGGCTCCTATCTTGTCACGGAGGTCTTTACCTCCCGCTTCAACGGCTCCTACGAGACACTCACCTACTACGATGCCGACGGTCTGAAGGCCAGCAGCCTCTGGGTCGAAGAGGGCAAGCTGATCTCCGCAGACTTCACCACCTCCGGCACAAACGGTGACTTCGTTTTCAAAACCGTCTTTGTCGCCGAGGACGGCTACACCACGACCGCCGTTTTCTTCGACGAAAACGGCGCGCAAATAGATGGATAAGCAGTGACCGGGCAGCTTCGCTGCCCGGTCACTGCAGACTGTCAAAAAACCTATCCAGCCGAAAGTTTTGGAGGGAAGGAAAGAGTGAAAGGGAACCGTCAGGGTTCCCTTTCGCGTTCAATAACCCGCCGCAGCGATCAAAATTGCAAAATAATACTACAAATATTGATTTTGCAATTTTGTAGGCAGCTTGTCAATAAAGTCCAAAAGGACTTTTTTGACAAGCTGAGTGACCGGGCAGCTTCGCTGCCCGGTCACTTTGTGTTACGTTATGATTCTTTACTGCACCAGACGATCCAGCCATGCAATATAGGCCGAGGAGGTCAGCATCATCGGATAATTCAGCACGATGCAGTCCGTCACGCCCTGCTCCTTGGCAAAGGCAACCAGATCCAGCGACGGCTTTCCGTCGCGGTTGAACTCGCGCGGGTCAATGACGATGATCTTGCTATAGTGGCTGGTCAGCCACGGTGCGAACGCGTTGCCATAGGATTCCTTGAGCAGCACGCAGACCGGCCCCTGTACGTTCGTATCGATGACGGAGATGGGATGGTCACCGCCGAGGAAGCACAGGTACTTATTGGAAACATTGCCCACACCGCTGATCACGCTCAGGCCGTCATAGGAATTGGTGAGCGTCGCATCGTCGTAGACGCGCAGGTTTGTGTCCACATAGGGGCGATAGTAAAAAACGGTGTCCGGATTGTCCTTGAGAATCTGACTCTGGGGGTAGTCGCTCATAAAGGTGTACATGGAACCGACGAAGCCGTCGACCTCCCCTGTTTCAAACTTGCTCAGCGGCTCTGCCTTGAATCCTCTTGCCTCGCAGAAGGCGGTATAGGCATAGTAGGCACCGAGCTGCGTCCAGTGATGGTCGGTACGGAAGTAGATATACTCATCCGTATGTGCCGCCAGCTTGGAGTAGCCGTCCACCTTCTTGACGGAAGCGTCCATCTTGCTGTAGCAGTAGTCAATCATGTTCTTCTGGCCGTAGTCGCCGGTGTGGTATTCCTCTGGCGTATAGAATTCCGCCGAATTCGGCACCAGCATACTGTAGGTCGTCACGCCGTTTGCGCCGAGCGCGGAGGAAATGTGCGACACGGCTGCGGCGTAGTCGTCAAACAGGCTGTACTCCGTGTAGGCAAGCTCCGTCGCGCGGTCGCCAACCAGCACCATCGTGCCGTAGCGCTCGGTGTCCGGATCGGGTTCCTCGTTGTGATTCGGATCCTTCGCGGTCGTTTCGGAGGGCTGCGTCGGCTCCGTTGAAGGCTGAGAGGGCTCCGTCGGCTCGGAAGGCTCGCTGCTGCTACTGTCGGAAGCCAGCGCCTCGCCGTGGTCGGCGCCGTTGTTCTTTCCGGAAATGACAAGCTGGGTGTCGGACTTTCCGCTCAGGCCGGAGAAGTAATAAAAGCCGTTGAGCTTGCGGTTGGAGCTGAGGAAGCTCTCCCGGCTGGGGAAGGTATCGGCATAAAATGCGCTGAAGTCCTCACTGTAGCTGCCGTCCAGCAGGGAGGAGATCGTCAGCTTTGGGCGTGTTTTGAGCTTGCGGTTCTCGCTGGCGGAAAAAGTCGCGTCCTTGTCCATCAGCGAATACATCCCGACGCCCAGCAGCAGAAGCAGCAGCGCAAGGGAGCACAGTGTATAGAGTTTTTTCATTGGTGTCACCTCAGAAGTTTGCGTAGATGGAAGGCGAACTGGTCGTGCCGAGAAGAGAAACGGTACACAGCCACAGAAGCAGCAGCACAATGGCAAAGGTCGAAAGCACATAAACCACCTTGCCCGGCGTCACGCTGCGCTGCATTTTGCGGTTTCCCCTGCCCATGCCGAGCGTGCCGCTGAAAATGAACCCGAACCAACGCGGCAGAACGGAAGCACCGATGCCGCAGACGATCAGCAGCGGCAGGGAGTTGAGCAGGCGCGTGGTCGTATTCCGGTTTGTAAATGGCGCGCCGCCGAACATCGCGGCGAAATTCTTCCCGATCTCCGCCATGCTCGTGTGAGAGAACAGCACCCATCCGATTAGGACGAAGAACATGGTCATGAGGTTCCGCACCACAAAGGGCAGACGTTCGAGCTTCGGCATGATCTGCTTTTCGATCGCCAGCAGCACAAAGAAGTACAGCCCCCAGAGGACGAAGTTCCAGCTTGCGCCGTGCCAGAGGCCGGTCAGCGCCCAGACGACCAGCAGATTCAGGATCTGCCGTCCCCTGCCCTTCCGGTTGCCGCCGAGCGGGATATAGACATAGTCGCGGAAAAAGCTGCCCAGCGTCATGTGCCAGCGCCGCCAGAACTCCGTGATGGAGGTGGACACATAGGGCAGGTCGAAGTTCTCCGGATAGCGGAAACCGAAGATCCTGCCGATGCCGATGGCCATATCCGTATAGCCGGAGAAGTCAAAATAGATCTGGAAGAGGAACAGGAAGGCCGACAGCCACGCACCGAGGAAGGTCAGCCCCGCCGGGTCGGAAGCGAGGTCGGAAATGACCTTGCCCGCGTAATCCGCCAGCAGCACCTTCTTGGCAAGGCCGGTGGCAAAGCGCAGGATGCCGTCGAAGATCATCCGCGGATTCGTGCGGCGCTGCGTCAGCTGCGGAGCGATCTGCTCATAGCGCACGATCGGGCCCTGCGCCATTTTCGGGAACATGCAGATGTACAGCAGGAAATCCGAGAAGCGCTCCGCGCCGCGGTTCTTCCCGCGGTAGATGTCGATCAGATAGGACAGCGCCTGGAAGGTATAGAAGGAAATGCCCAGCGGCAGCGCAGTCGTCGGCGCGCGGAAGGAGGTACCGAGCAGCGAATTCAGGCTCTGCGTCAGCGTGCGCAGCGCCGTCAGCAGCACGCCTCCCTCCACGTGAAGCCCGAAAATGCCGAGCAGGAAATCCAGATATTTGAACAGTCCCAGCGCCAGAAGGTTCACGCTCACCGCGATGATCAGGAGCTTGCGATTCTTCTCCGCCAGCAGCGTTCCGAAATAGTAGTTTACATAAGAAAGTCCCAGTAGCAGGAGCAGATACACCGGCTGCCCCATCGCATAGAACAGCAGGCTCGCCGCGATCAGCACGACATTTTTCCGCCGGATGCCGGGGATCAGGAAATAGATCGCCGCCGTCAGCGGCAGAAATACATATATAAAAAACAGGCTGGAAAACTCCACGTCTTGTAACCTCGCTCCTCAGATTTCTTTCTCCAAGATAACAAATTATCCGAGGAAAAGCAACAACAAATTGACATAATAATTATTTATTTTTCGTAGCTTTTGTAACCATTCTTCACAGAAGCCCCCGCGACCCGCGGACGACCTGCGATTGCAGGAGCAGCAGCGCCGTGAGATTGGGCAGTGCCATCAGCGCATTGAGAATGTCAGCCATTTCCCATGCCGCGTGCACCGTCAGATAGGGGCCAATCGCCACCGCGAGGATGTAAAAGAAACGGTATGCGCGCACAGCCCTCTCCCGCCCGCCGGAGAGGTAGTTCAGGCATTGCTCCGCGTAAAAGCTCCAGCCGACGATGGTGGAAAACGCAAAAAAGCTCAGGCAGACCATCAGGCAGAAGGACGACAGGCTCTGCGGCCACGGCAGCGCCGTGCGCCAGGCATAGTCCGTGATTTGTATACCGATCAGCCCTTCTTTCCCCCATGCGCCGGTCACGGTGAGAAAAAGGCCCGTGATCGTGCAGATCACGATCGTGTCGATAAAGGTGCCGGTCATCGTAACGAGGCCCTGCCGGACGGGGTCGCCGGAATGTGCGGCCGCGGCAGCAATGGGCGTGGTGCCGAGGCCCGCCTCGTTGGTAAAAACACCACGGCCGATGCCCATGCGAAGGGCATTTTTCAGCGTGATCCCCGCCGCAGCCCCCAACGCCGCGCGGGGGGAAAACGCACTTGTTACGATCAGCCGGAGCGCCGGCGGGATGCGCCCGGCATAGCGCACCAGAAGGATACAGGAGAACAGAACATAAGTCACAGACATCAGCGGCACCAGCATCTCGCACACGCCCGCAATGCGCTTGACGCCGCCCAGCAATACCAGCCCCGCCGCAACGGTCACGACCGCCCCGCTGATCACCGCCGCCCACGTGTGGCCGCGCCCCCAGAGAGTAAAGGCAAGGTGCGCCTTTTCCGCATCAAAATAATTCTCCACCGCAGAGGTAATGCTGTTGACCTGCGTGACCGTCCCCACACCGAGGATCCCCACCGCCACGCCGATGCCCGCAAAGAGCACGGCCAGCCACTTCCAGCGCACACCGAGTCCGCGCTCGATATAAAGAAACGGCCCGCCCAGCCAGCGTCCGTTCTGCCGGACGCGGTATTTCACCGAGAGAAAACCCTCGGCATACTGCGTCGCCATGCCGAACACCGCCGCAGCAAGCATCCAGAACAGCGCCCCCGGTCCGCCGGCACGCATCGCCGTCGCGACGCCCACAATGTTCCCCGTCCCGATCGTCGCGGCCAGTGAGGTACACAGCGCGGCATAGGACGAAATTCCGCCCTTTCCGCCTTCTTCCCGAAAAATGCTGCGCAGCGCACGGCCAAGGCGCGTAATCTGCAACCCGCGCAGACGGACGGTAAACAAAAGTCCGACGCCGACAAAGAGCAGCATCGTCGGCCAACCCCACACGGCAGCGCCAATTTTCTCCAGCACGTTTCATTCCCCCTTGCAGGAAATTTTATTCCGCAGGGTACAAGTTCATTCCGCAGCCGGAAAATATCGCGTTCTTCGCGCCGAGCCGCAGGGAAATAAGGTGTTGTTTTTCCGTGTTGGCCATGCTATAATTGTGAAAAAGAAGTATTTCGCCCGCATTGGGCGGTATTTTAACGAATTGTGAGGGATTCCGAATGGCAACCGAAACGTTCCGCACCTCTCTGCACGGCTTCAATCGCACCGACGTTGTGCAGTTTATTCAGAAAATGACCACCGCGCACGAAAAGGAGCTTCGCCTCCGCGAGGAGGAAAACGACCGGATGCGTCAGGAGCTGGACACGCTGCGCGATGAGGCGGCTCAGCTGAGAGCGCAGAACGAAGCCCTGACCGCACAGGTCAAGGAGCTGTTGCAGGCCGCCCCGGAGCCCCTTGAGCATCCCGTATCGGAACCGCAGGCCGCCGCTCCCGCCGCTGATATTGCCGAAAAAGAACTGGCCGCCTACCGCCGCGCCGAGGGCATGGAGCGCAAGGCGCGCGAACGCGCCGAGGCCACGACCCGTCTGCTGAAAAACGTCTTTGCCAAGGCAAACGAGCGCCTGAACGCCGGCAGCAAGGAATTCTCCTCCGCCGCCGAAACACTGCGTGCGGATTATGAGCGGCTCCAGCAGCTTCTGGCAGACGCCAAGGGCGTTTTCGACGACTCTGCGGAGGAGCTCCAGTCCGCCGGGGACGCACTGGACGAAGCATAAACAAAAACGGCCGCCCGCGGACGCGATCAGGCATCCATGGGCGGCTGTCTTCAGCCATCCGAGTTGCACCAGAGCTGGCAGGCCAATGACAAAACGAGATCGCGCGGCGACGGCTTCTCCCGCGGAAGATAGCCAAGCGATCGGGCAAGCGCCTCGCGGTCGCCGTACTGCCAGATGTCGTCTATTGCTCTGGAAAGCGCCCTCCATACCGCGGCGGTATTTTTGCCGCAAAGACGCGCCGTTTCCGTGCAGATCACCTTCATCTGCGGTTCCGCCGGCATACAGCGGATGGCCACCGTCACCGCCTGTGTCAGAACATAGTAGCAGCTTTTTCCCCGATGGCCGCTGATGCTCTGGATCATCCTGCTCGCATTTTTGGTCATGTTTTCTCATCCTTCCTCTCCGCTGCAACTATATTAGCACAGTTTTTCCCTGCTTTTCGGATTTCGACGAGATTTGACCTAATGCAACTTTTTTCGACAAAACAATCATGGAGGTTGTGTCAATGTCCACGCTTATGATTCGTAATATTTCCGCCCTTGTCACCTGCAACGACCGTGACGAGCTGCTTCACGGCGTTGATCTCTACTGTGAGGGCGGGCGAGTTGCCGCCATCGGCGCAAATCTGCCGCAGCAGGCGCAGCGCGAGCTGGACGGCTCCCACCTGCTGTGCTACCCCGGCCTGATCAATACACACCACCATCTGTACCAGCAGTTCTCCCGCAACCTGCCGCAGGTGCAGAACATGGAGCTTTTCGACTGGCTGAAAACGCTCTATGAGATCTGGAAGAATCTGGACGAGACCGTCGTCCGCTATTCCTCCCTGACTGGCATGGGCGAACTGATGAAAAACGGCTGCACCACCTGCTTTGATCATCACTATGTCTTCCCTGCGGAGGGCGGCGACCTGATCGGCGCGCAGTTTGCGGCAGCAGAAGAACTCGGCATCCGGATGTTCGCCTCCCGCGGCAGTATGGATCTGTCTGTCAAGGACGGCGGCCTGCCGCCGGACAGCGTCGTGCAGAGCGTGGAGGAAATTCTGAAAGACAGCGTCCGCCTGATCGAAACCTACCACGATCCCTCCTTCGGCTCCATGCGCCAGATCGCGCTCGCCCCCTGCTCGCCCTTCTCCGTATCAGCCGAGCTTCTCCGGCAGAGCGCGCTGCTTGCGCGGCAGTATCATGTCCGCCTGCACACCCATCTGTGCGAAACAAAGGACGAGGAGAACTTCACCCTCGCCCGCTGCAATATGCGCCCGCTGGAATACATGGAAAGCCTCGGCTGGATCGGCCCGGACGTCTGGTTCGCCCACGGCATCCACTTTAACGATGCCGAATTGAAGCGTCTGGCCGAAACACACACCGGCATTGCGCACTGCCCGGTTTCCAACATGAAGCTCTCCTCCGGCATCGCGCGCATCCCGGAAATGCTGGCCCTCGGCGTGCCGGTCGGTCTTGCAGTGGACGGCTCCGCCTCGCAGGACGGCTCGGACCTTCTGGAAGAGATCCGCATCTGCTATCTGCTGCACCGCCTGAATTCCTCCAAGAAAGCCCCCAGCGGCTACGATGTTCTGAAAATGGCCACACGCGGCTCCGCCGCACTGCTGGGCCGCACGGACATCGGCTCTCTGGAGGTCGGCAAATGCGCGGACTTCTTCCTCGTTGACGACCGCCGTCTGGAGCTGGTCGGCGCAACCTATGATCCCAAAAATGTATTCGGCACGGTCGGCCTGCGCGCTCCCGTGGACTACACCGTGGTCAACGGAAAGATCACCGTGGAAAACGGTCATCTCGTCACGATCGACGAGCCCGTCGTCGCGGAGCGGGCAAGAGCCGTCTGCAATGACTACCTGAATAAATAACCAACAGCCGGTGAGAATGGAAAATCCTCACCGGCTGTAATTTTTTAATTCACAGTTTCCCCGCGATGCGGGCGACCCACGTGCGGTGTACCCGCATGGCGCCCTTGGGGCAGAATTCCTGACAGCAGAAGCAGCGGATGCAGGCCCTGCGGTCGATCTTCGCCTTTCCTTTTTCAATCACAATGGCATGTGCCGGACAGGTGTTGCGGCATACGCCGCAGCCCACGCATCGGCTACGCTTCAGCTTCGGCCGCGCGCGAAGGACGGTCTTTGCGGCCGCGCCGAGCAGCTTTCCTTTCTGCGCGCCGAAATCTGTACCGGTTCCCTTCTGCACCGTCACAAAGTCCTTGCAGACGAATTCTTCCGCGTCCCCGCTGACCTCCAGCTCCTCCGCCGATGCCGGCGTCAGGCCGCGCTCCTGCGCCGCGCGGAGCGTCGGCACATTTTTTGCCTCCAGACCGATCAGCTTCGCACACAGAAGGTCGATTTTGTGCGGATTCGTCCCGGCAAGCAGCGCGCCCATGTATTTTGGCGTCCCGGCCGTCGGGCCGTTGCCCTCCATGGTCTGCACGGCGTCAACAAGGTACAGCTTCGGCCGGAAGAATTCATTCAGGTCGATCAGCATATCGGCAAAGCCCATCGGGTCGGGATAGCGGTAGTGATACTCCGGCTTGATGATGCCGGGGATCGCACCGAACAGATTCTTCGTCGCCGCCGACAGCGACAGCATCCCGTGGCTTTTCAGCTTGCAGAAGCTGATGATCGCATCCGCGCCGTCGAGATAGCCTGTATAGGTGATGTGCTTCGCCGTGTGCGCCTCCGGCAGGTCGGCCTCCTTCTGGGAAAAATCCCGGTTCAGCTCCGCCCCCGCCGCCTCTGCCTCGGAAAGCCCGCAGACACGGTAGACCGCGTTCAGATGCGGCGCGGCAAAGGTCCCGCCGGGGCTGTCCCCGATCACAACATTCGCGCCTCTCTCCCGCAGCATCCCCGTCAATGCGGCAAGAAGCGCCGGATGCGTCGTAGCCGCCTTTTCCGGCTTCATGGCCGAAACCAGATTGGCCTTGATGACCACGCGCATCCCCGGCCTGACCCAGTCCAGCCCGCCGAAGGGCACAAGCACCTCACGCAGCGCGCGCTCACAGGTTTCCTCGCTATAGTCCGCGCAGCGCACGATAGAAACGTCCATTTTCTCTCTTCCTTTGTCAATCAATGGTATTATTCTACAAAACTTTGTTTAAAAAGTAAAGAGAAACCGTCCACGTGCAATCTGCCCAAATCGCCCTTGCAAACTTTGTTAGTTTTATCAAACAAAAAAGTCTTGCACGGGCAAGACTTTTTTTGTATAATAATGTTGTAATTAAAGATTGATAGCTGTAACGAAGTGCTGCGCGCACGGGCTTCCAACTATCACTCAGGGTTGCTTGAGTGGAGATGTTGAACTTGGGTTCTGCATCCCCATTTTTGTTTTTTTCACACATCTAAGGAGGTCAACGTCATGTACATTCTCGCAAACGGTAAGCTGATCACCCGAGACCCCGCCAATGGCTATCTGCCCGACGGCGGCGTTGTCATCGACGGAACGAAGATCAAGGAAGTCGGCAAGACTGCCGATCTGAAGGCCAAATATCCCGACGCCGAGTTCATCGACGCCAAGGGCGGCGTGATCATGCCGGCGTTCATCAACGCCCATACCCATATCTACTCCGCGCTGGCCCGCGGCCTGTCCATCAAGGGCAACAACCCCACCAACTTCTATGAAGTTCTCGACGGCACATGGTGGGCCATCGACCGCAAGCTCACACTCAAGGGCACCCGTGCTTCCGCCGATGCACTGTACATTGACTGCATCAAGCAGGGCGTTACGACGATCTTCGATCACCATGCCTCCTACTGCGAGATCCCCGGCAGTCTGCACACCATTGCCGAGTCTGCCAAAAAGTTCGGCATCCGCTCCTGCCTGTGCTACGAGGTCTCCGACCGCGACGGCGAGGAAAAATGCTTACAGGCCATTCAGGAAAATGCCGACTTCATCACCGAGTGCGAGCAGCGCAAGGACCCGATGCTCGCCGCCATGTTCGGCGGTCACGCGCTGTTCACCATCTCCGACAAGACCTTTGACCGCATGGTCGAGGCTAACAACGGCCGCACCGGCTATCATATTCACGTGTCCGAGGGCATGAACGACGTGTATGATTCCCTGCAAAACTACGGCCGCCGCCCCGTGCAGCGCCTGCAGGATCACGGAATTCTGGGTGAAAAGACCATCCTCGGTCACTGCATCCACGTCAATACCGCCGAGATTGAGATCATCAAGGCGACGAACACCATGGTCGTCAACAACCCCGAATCCAACATGGGCAACGCCGTCGGCACCTGCCCCGTTCTGCCGCTGTACAAGGCCGGCATCCTGCTCGGCATGGGCACCGACGCCTACACCAACGATATGCTGGAATCCATCAAGGTCGCCCTGTGCGCACAGCGCCAGAACGCCTGCCTGCCGAACGTCGGCTGGTGCGAAGTCACCGATATGCTCTTCAAGAACAACGCAAAGATCGGCGCAAAGTACTTCCCGGACGAGCTGGGCGTGCTCAAGGCCGGCGCGGCTGCGGACGTGATCGTCATGGATTATAAGCCCTTCACGCCCTTCTCCGATGCGAACATCGACGGCCATATGATCTTCGGCATGACCGGCCGCCAGTGCCAGACCACGATCGCAAACGGCAAGCTGCTGATGAAGGACCGTGAGCTGATCGGCATCGACGAGGAGGCCGAGAACGCACATATTCTGGAGGAATCCAAGAAGCTCTGGGGCGCGCTGAATCATTGCGAGTATTGATTTTTCCGCTGCCGCCGTAAAACCAACAATCTCCACCATTCCGCCCGCCGGCGGAGGATGGCTATTACAACCTGACCAAGGAGGATTATCCATGTCTGAAAGAATGTATCCCATTCCCTTTAAGGAACTGATGCGCTGGGTTGTGACCGAGCGTGCGAATTCCGGCGAAATCTTCGGCATCCATCAGTCCTATACCGCCGACCCCGGCAAGACCCTGCCCATCTTCGGCGAGAAGATCGAAACGCCCTTCGGCCCCGCAGCCGGCCCGAACAGCCAGCTTGCACAGAACATCATTGCGTCCTATGTCGCAGGCGCACGCTTCTTTGAGGTCAAGACCGTCCAGAAGATGGATGGCGAAGAGCTCGCCCGCTGCGTGCCGCGCCCCTGTATCCTTGCAGACGACGAAGGCTACAACCAGGAGTGGTCCACCGAGCTGGAGGTCCGTCAGGCGCTGGACGAGTACATCAAGGCATGGTGCGCTCTGAAGGTCATGGCCAAGGTCTGGGGCTACGGCGATCCGGACGGCTTTGTGTTCAATATGTCCGTCGGCTACGACCTTGAGGGCATCAAGGGCGAGAAGATCGACCACTACATTGAGTCCATGAAGGACGCCTCCGCGACCCCCATCTTCGCCGAGTGCAAGCGGGTGCTGACGGAGCTCTTCCCGGACGAAAAGGACTTCATTGCGGGCATTTCGCCGCGCGTCTCCCGCAGCGTCACCCTGTCCACGCTGCACGGCTGCCCGCCGGACGAGATTGAGCGCATCGCCTCCTACCTCATCACAGAGAAGAAGGTCAACACCTTTGTCAAGTGCAACCCGACCATTCTCGGCTACCATGACGCCCGCACGATCCTTGACTCCATGGGCTATGACTACATCGTCTTTGACGATCATCATTTCAACGAGGATCTGCAATGGAAGGACGCCGTGCCGATGTTCGAGCGTTTGCAGGCACTGGCCGACAAGAACGGTCTGGAATTCGGCCTGAAGCTGTCAAATACCTTCCCCGTGGACACCACGCGCGGCGAGCTGCCGAACAACGAAATGTATATGTCCGGCCGCTCCCTGTTCCCGCTGACCATCGAAATGTGCCGCAGAATTTCCGCACAGTTCGGCGGAAAGATGAAGATCTCTTTCGCCGGCGGCGCAGAATACTTCAACTGCGACAAGCTCTTTGCCGCGGGCATCTGGCCGATCACCGTCGCGACGACCATTCTCAAGCCGGGCGGCTACAACCGCCTTGTCCAGATGGCAAAGAAGGTCGAGGGCATGGAATTCAAGCCCTTCACCGGCACGGATACCGAGGCCATCGCCGAGATGAGCCGCGCCTGCCGCACGGACTACCACCATGTCAAGCCCGTCAAGCCCCTGCCCTCCCGCAAGAACGGCGAGCAGGTTCCGCTGGTCGACTGCTACATGGCTCCCTGCAAGGGCGGCTGTCCCATCGCGCAGGATATTCCAGAATACATTGAGCTGTGCAAAAAGGGTCTTTACAACGAGGCGCTCCGGCTCATCACCGAAAAGAACCCCCTGCCATTCATCACCGGCACCATCTGCGCACACCGCTGTATGGGCAAGTGCAACCGCAATTTCTATGACGAAGCCGTGCAGATCCGCGCGACCAAGCTGCTGGCTGCCGAGCGCGGTTACGACGCACTGATGTCCTCCATCGAACGTCCGGCGCCCGTCGCCGGCAAGAAAGCCGCGATCATCGGCGGCGGCCCGACCGGCATTGCCGCGGCCTACTTCCTCGGCCGCGCCGGGGTTGCCTGCACGATCTTCGAGCGCACCGGCGCGCTGGGCGGCATCGTCCGTCACGTCATCCCCGAATTCCGCATCTCCGAAGAAGCCATCGGCAAGGACATCGCTCTGATGCTCGCCTATGGCGCGGAAGTTAAGCTCAACACCGAGGCTCCCTCTGTCGAAGAGCTGAAAAAGCAAGGTTACACCCACATTCTCTACGCGGTCGGCGCATGGAAGCCCGGCAAGCTGGACATTGCGGGCAACGTCCGCGGTGTCATCGGCTGGCTGGAGGAAATGAAGGCCGGCAAGGGCGGCGAGCTGGGTCACGTTGCAGTCGTCGGCGGCGGCAACACCGCCATGGACGCCGCGCGCGTCGCCAAGCGCGCGGGCGCGAAGTCCTCGACGTTGGTCTATCGCCGCACGAAGAAGTATATGCCCGCCGATGCCGAAGAGCTGGAACTGGCCATCGCCGACGGCGTGGAATTCCTCGAGCTGGTTGCCCCCGCCGCGCAGAAGGACGGCAAGCTGATCTGCAATAAGATGAAGCTGGGCGAGCCGGACGCCTCCGGCCGCAGAAGCCCCGTTCCTACCGGCGAAACCGTCGAGATCCCCTGCGATCTCGTGATCTCCGCCGTGGGCGAGCAGGTCGACGACACGCTCTTCAACGCCAACGGCATCGAGCTGAACGCGAAGAAGCGCCCGGCCTTCCGCACCAACCTTGAAAACGTCTACGCTGCCGGCGACGCAGCACGCGGCCCCGCGACCGTCGTGGAAGGCATTGCCGATGCAGCCGCCTTTGCGGAAGCCGTCATCGGCGAGGCACACACCTACGAGATCCCCGCAGAGGCCTACCCCACCGCTGCGGAAGCCGTTGCCAAGAAGGGCACGCTTGTCATGGCCTGTGATGCCGCCTGTGAAGGTGACCGCTGCCTGGACTGCAACACCGTCTGCCAGAACTGTGCCGATGTCTGCCCGAACCGTGCAAACGTCGTCATCCGCTTTGCGGACGGCCGCACGCAGATCCTGCACGTGGACAAAATGTGCAACGAGTGCGGCAACTGCACCTCCTTCTGCCCCTACGCCTCCCAGCCCTGCAAGGACAAGTTCACCCTCTTCCAGACCGAGCGCGACATGGAAGATTCCACCAACCGCGGCTTCTGCTTCCTCGCAGACGGCAAGGTGCGCGTCCGCCTGGGCGAAACGAAGGACTACGATCTGGATGCTTCCAATGACCTGCCGAAGGACATTGAACTCTTCATTCTGACCGTCAAGGAGCATTACAGCTATCTGTTCTGAGTTCTCCGTCTTTACCGTCCCGCAGGGGGTTCCCTGCGGGACGGTTTTTGTCCGCGGTTTGTGGGCTTTTGTCTATCTGACCAATTTCGAGCCGTACACATCTTCCAGAATCGGCATTTTTTATTCAAAAAAAGTATTGTAATCGTTCTCTTTTGCGAGTATAATAGATAGAAATTCTAAATAAGGAGGACGTTGAAATGAGTAAATGCCGTATTCCCGAAGGATACTCAAACCCGCTGACCGTTTATGAAACACAGTGCGCGATCGAGTTCATCAAGCACAATTTCCAGAAGAATTTGTGCCACGCACTCAATTTGATGCGTGTGTCGGCCCCACTGTTTGTCGAAGGAGCTTCCGGCCTGAATGACAATCTCAATGGCTACGAGCGGCCCGTATCGTTCGATGTCCCCGACGTCGGTGTGGAAGCGCAGGTCGTCCATTCTCTGGCAAAATGGAAGCGCTATGCCCTTGCGCGCTACGGCTTCCGCCCCGGCAAGGGTCTGGTCACCGACATGAACGCCATCCGCCGCGACGAGATCGTGGACAACCTCCATTCGGTCTATGTCGACCAGTGGGACTGGGAAAAGGTCATCACGCGCGAAACACGCAATGAGGACTACCTCAAAAAGACCGTCCAGAGTATTGTCAATGCCATCTACGTCACCAATGAAATTCTGAAGATCGAGTACCCCCAGCTTTCGGTCGATCTGCCGCGGGAAGTGATTTTCGTCAAGACGCAGGAGCTGGAGGATCGTTATCCGGAGCTTTCCGCCGCGGAGCGCGAAACCGCTTATCTCAGGGAGCATCCGGGCAAAGCCGTTTTCCTGATGCAGATCGGCGGCGCACTGCGCTCCGGCAGGCCGCACGACGGCCGTGCGCCCGACTACGACGACTGGGATCTGAACGGCGACATTCTCTTCTGGAACAAGACACTGGAACGCGCCTTTGAGATTTCCTCCATGGGCATCCGCGTGGACTCTAAATCGCTCGACCGTCAGCTCACCATTTCCGGCTGTGACGACCGCCGCGCACTTCCCTTCCACAAGGCACTTCTGGCAGACGAGCTGCCCCTTACCATCGGCGGCGGCATCGGACAATCGCGGCTGTGTATGCTGCTGATCGGCTGTGCCCACATCGGTGAGGTGCAGTCCAGCGTCTGGGATCCCGAAACCATCGCCGCCTGCAAAAAAGCGGGCGTAATGCTGCTGTAAGAGAGGAAAATTCATGGAACTCATCACTGTTCGCGAACTTTTCAAAAACACCAAAGACTATGCCGGCAAGACCATTGAGGTCGGCGGCTGGGTGCGCTCCGTACGCGCCTCCAAGGCTTTCGGCTTCATTGTTCTGAGCGATGGCACCTACTTCTCCCCGCTCCAGATCGTCTACCACGACAGTCTGGAAAACTTTGCAGAGATCTCCAAGATCAACGTCGGTGCGGCGCTGATCGTGCGCGGCACGCTGGTCGAAACACCGGAAGCCAAGCAGCCCTTTGAGCTTCAGGCCGAGGAGGTCACGGTCGAGGGCGCGTCCACGCCGGACTACCCCCTGCAAAAGAAGCGCCACACGCTGGAGTATCTGCGCACGATGACGCATCTGCGCCCGCGTACCAACACATTCCAGGCGGTCTTCCGCGTCCGCAGCCTTGCAGCCTATGCGATCCATCGCTTCTTTCAGGAGCGCGGCTTCGTCTATGTCCACACGCCGCTCATCACCGGCTCTGACTGCGAAGGCGCCGGTGAGATGTTCCAGGTCACCACGCTGGATCTGAACAACGTTCCCCGTAAGGAGGACGGCAGCGTCGACTACAGCAAGGACTTTTTCGGCAAGCCCACGAATCTGACCGTTTCCGGCCAGCTCAACGGCGAAACCTACGCCATGGCTTTCCGCAACATCTACACCTTCGGCCCCACCTTCCGCGCAGAAAACTCCAACACCACGCGCCACGCCGCGGAGTTCTGGATGATTGAGCCGGAGATCGCCTTTGCAGACCTCTCGGACGATATGCGTCTGGCCGAGGACATGATCAAGTATATCATCTCCTACGTGCTGGAAAATGCCCCGGAGGAAATGGCCTTCTTCAATCAGTTCGTAGACAAAGGTCTGCTTGATCGCCTGCGCCATGTGCTGACCTCCGATTTTGGCCATGTCACCTACACCGAGGCGATCCAGCTGCTGGAGCCGCACAACGATTCCTTCGACTACCCCGTTCATTGGGGCAGCGATCTGCAGACCGAGCATGAGCGCTTCCTGACCGAAACGATCTTCAAGCGTCCGGTCTTTGTGACGGATTATCCGAAGGAGGTCAAGGCCTTCTATATGAAGCTGAACCCGGACGGCAAGACCGTCGCCGCAATGGACTGCCTCGTTCCCGGCATCGGCGAGATCATCGGCGGCAGCCAGCGCGAGGACAACTACGACACGCTGCTGGCCCGCATGAAGGAGCTCGGCCTGAAGGAAGAGGATTACGGCTTCTATCTCGACCTGCGCAAGTACGGCACCGCGCGCCACGCCGGCTTCGGCCTTGGCTTTGAGCGCTGCGTGATGTACCTGACGGGTATGGCCAACATCCGCGACGTCATCCCCTTCCCCCGCACCGTCAACAACTGCGATCTTTGATCCTCAATACCCCTCTGTGCGCTGCTTCCGCAGCGCACAGTTTTTTCTCTCAAAATGCAGTCTGCCCTTCGTTTTTTTCGCATGAGTGAAACGTATTTCAATTTTTGTATCAGTCTCTCCTGTGCATTAGTTTACAGTAATGATAATTCCCTTGTTTTTGAACAGAAGTTATTAACATTCTGCACAGGGTTTTGAACAGACTTCAGTTGCAAAACCTCTGAATTTACAGGGTTCGACAAAATTTTTTAGGTTTTTCTCTTTTATATGTCTCCTTATGTGGTTTACATAAAATTTGTTCCACGGAAAGAATGTGTAAACTTTTTTGGCAAAAAAAGTTGCAGGATACGCAAACGCATCCTGCAACTTTTGTTCTCATCGACTTTTACGGCCGCCGCTCAGAGCGTTTCACCCTCCATGGATTTGGTCGCGTAGGCGTTGAGGGTCTGGTCGGCCAGATTGCCGCTCAGATACTCGTAATAGCCCTGCGCGCCGATCATGGCGGCGTTGTCCCCGCAGAGGCTCAGCGGCGGCATACACAGCCGGACGCCGCGCTTCTGCGTTTCGCGCGTCAGGTCGGCGCGGATGCGCGAATTGGCCGCCACGCCGCCGGCAACGGCAAGCGTTTTCCGCCCGGTCAACTCCAGCGCCTGCATCGCGCGGGGAATCAGCATTTCGCTCACCGCCGCGGAAAACGACGCGCACAGATCGGGAACGTTGATCTCCTGTCCCTTCTGCTGCGCATTGTGAATGAGGTTCACCGCCGCCGTTTTCAGGCCGGAGAAGGACATATCCAGCGGGTTGCCGGAAATTTTGCTGTGTGGGAGCACATAGTGTGTTTCGTCGCCGCTCTGCGCCGCGCGGTCGAGTGCTGCGCCGCCGGGATAGGGCATGTCCAGCATCCGCGCCACCTTGTCGAAGCATTCTCCCGCCGCGTCGTCCCGCGTTCCGCCGAGAATTTCCATCCTGGTATAGTCCTGCACGTCCACCAGCATCGTGTGCCCGCCGGAAACGACAAGGCAGAGAAACGGCGGCTGCAAATCCGGATAGGTCAGATAGTTTGCGGCAATATGCCCGCGGATGTGGTGAACAGGCACCAGCGGCACGTCCAACGCCAGCGCCGCAGCCTTGGCAAAATTCACGCCGACCAGCAGTGCGCCGATCAGGCCAGGCGCATAGGTCACAGCGACGGCGTCGATGTCCGCCCGCGTCACGTTGGCGCGCAGAAGCGCCTGATCCGCAAGGCCATAAATCGCCTCAATGTGCTTGCGCGAGGCGATCTCCGGAACAACGCCGCCGTAGATGCGATGCAGCGCGACCTGCGAGGCGATGCAGTCCGTCAGTACCTCCCGGCCGTCGCGTACCAGCGCGACGGCGGTTTCGTCGCAGGAGGATTCCACCGATAGTATCAGCATATCAAAGCTCCTTTCTCAGGATGAGCGCGTCCTCCCGAGGGTTAACATAATAATTCTTCCGACAGCCGACCTGCGCAAAGCCGTTTTTCTCATAAAGTTTTTGCGCCGCCAGATTGGACACGCGCACTTCCAGCGCAAGCGAAGTGATCCCGCGCGCCCTCAGTTCCAGAAAAAGCGCGTCAAGCAGCCGCTGCGCCACGCCCATCCTGCGCTTTTCCGGCGCGACGGCAAGGTTCATCACGTCCGCCTCCGGCGGAACGAGCTGCGAGCCGACGTAGCCCGCAACTGTGTCCCTCTCTTCGGCAATGAGCCACAGGCTCCATTCGTTTTCCAGCTCGGAGGCGATGGAGCGGCGGCTCCATGGGTCGGAAAAGCAGGCGATCTCCAGCGCGGCGATCGCGTCGAGGTGGCGCTCCTGCATGGGCACGATCGTGATCATTTCGCGTCGTACCAGCTTTCTCCCATTTTTGCCTCCGCGACAAGCGGCACATCCAGCTCCACCGCGTGCTCCATCTGCGCCGTCACGATCTCCATGACGCGCGGCGCCTCAAAGGCCGGGCACTCGACGATCAGCTCGTCATGCACCTGCAAAACCAGCTGCGCCTGTAATTCTTCCTGCCCCAGCGCGTCACGGACGCGCACCATTGCCAGCTTGATGATGTCCGCGGCACTTCCCTGCACCGGCGTGTTGAGTGCGATCCGCTCCGCGCCGGAGCGGACATTGAAATTCGAACTCTTGATCTCCGGGATATAGCGGCGGCGGTGGAAGATCGTTTCCACATAGCCCTGATTTCTTGCCGTTTCCACGATGTCGTGCATATAGGCGCGCACGCCGCTGAAGCGGGCGAGATAGCTGTCGATATATTCCTTTGCCTCGCGGCGCGAAACGCCGATGTCCTGCGCCAGCGAGAATTCCGAAATGCCATAGACGATGCCGAAATTGACCGCCTTGGCATGGCGGCGCATCAGCGGCGTGACCTCGGAAACCGGCACGCCGAACACCTGCGAGGCCGTGACGGTGTGGAAGTCCTCACCGCTGCGGAAGGCATCCTGCATCTGCCAGTCGTGTGCAATGTGGGCCAGCACGCGCAGCTCGATCTGGCTGTAGTCCGCATCCACCAGCACCCAGCCGGGCCGCGGAACGAACATTCTGCGGATCTCGCTGCCCAACTCCGTGCGCACGGGGATATTTTGCAGATTCGGCTCCGTCGAGGACAGGCGGCCGGTCGCCGTCACCGTGTTCTGGAAGGTCGTGTGGATGCGGCCGTCCGCCGCGACCTCCTTTTGCAGACCGTCGGCATAGGTGGACTTGAGCTTTGTCAGCATCCGATAATCCATGATCGCCTGCACCACGGGATGCTTGTCCCGCAGCTTTTCCAGCACCTCTACGTTCGTCGAATAGCCGCTCTTGGTCTTCTTAACGGGCGGCAGACCGAGTTGACCGAAAAGCAGCTCGCCCAGCTGCTGCGTGGAATTGATGTTGAATTCGCCGCCTGCGCAGTCAAAAATCAGGTTCTGACAGGCCTCAATACGTTCGGAGAGCATCTGACCGAAGTCGTGCAGTGCCTTTGCGTCCACATGGACGCCCGCCGCCTCCATCTGCGCAAGCACCCCACAGAGGGGAAGCTCCACGTCAAAATACAGCTTTTCCGAGCCCTGCTCCCGCAGCTTCTGCGCAAAGATCCCGTGCAGCCCCTCCACGCAGGAGGCCTCGATGGCCAAAATCGTGTCCCGCGGGAACTCCTTTTCCGTCGCGGGTGCAAAATGGAGATAATCCTCCGTCATACGGGGAAGATCATATTTCCCGCGCGTCGCGTCAAGGAGATAGGCCGCTACCGCCGTGTCAAAGACAAAGTTCCCGCACGCCACGCCGCGCTCCAGCAGCCGGCGCATCAGAGGCTTGGTGTCGTGCGCGATCTTGGGAACCGCCGGAGAAGCCAGCCGCGCCAGCGCACGTTCGTAATTCTCGCCCAGTGTCTCCCGCTTGAGCAGATACATCGTATTGCTGTTTTCATGGCAGAACGCGGCAGCATCCATCCCATCGGAAAGCGCCAGATAAACGGTGCGTCCGTCCAGCAGTTCCGTCGCCCGCGCCAGCGTTTCCACCTCTTCGACCGTACATTCTGCCGTAAACGCCTCCGTTTTTTCCGTATCGTCCGTCTCTTCAAAGGCCGCGCTGCGAAGCTGATAGCGGTCGATCAGTTTCTGGAACTCCAGACGGGTAAAGAGATCGTACAGCGCGCGGCGCTTTGGCGGCTGCACCAGATTCTTCTCCGGCGCAAAATCCATCAGCGGCGCATTACAGCGGATGGTCGCCAGATCATAGGAAAGGTAGGCCATTTCCCTGCCGTTTTCCAGCTTCTCGCGCAGCTTTGCCTTGATCTCCGGGCTGTCCAGATGGGCATATACGCCGTCCAGCGTACCGAATTTGTGCAGCAGGTCGCTGGCCGTCTTGGGGCCGACCCCGGCAACACCGGGAATATTGTCCGAGCTGTCACCCATCAAGGCCTTCAAATCGATCAGCCGCGCCGGGGCAAAGCCATACTCCGCCTCAAAGACCGCCGGGGTATAGTTGACCGTCGTGGTCTGCCCGGCCTGAGAGCGCACGAGCTTGACCGTCACATGCGGATCGACCAACTGCAAGCTGTCGCGGTCGCCGGTCAGAATGACGCAGTCCCAACCGCTGCGGCTGCACGCCTTGGCCACCGTGCCGATCACGTCGTCGGCCTCCCAGCCCTGACACTCGTAGATTGGGATGTTCATCGCTTCCAGCACCTGCTTCATGATCGGCATCTGCATGGCAAGCTCCTCCGGCATCGGGTGCCGTGTGGCCTTGTAGCCGTCATATTTCAAGTGGCGGAAGGTCGGCCCGTGCAGATCAAAGGCAACGCACAGCGCGTCCGGCGCTTCCTCCGCCGTGACCTTCTGCAAAATATTCAAAAAGCCGAAGATCGCGTTCGTATACAGGCCGTCGCGCGTCGTCAGCGGCCGCACGCCGTAAAACGCGCGATTGATGACGCTGTTGCCGTCCAGAATCATTAGTTTCATCTCAAGGCTCCTTTCAGATGCGCTTGCAGACCGCCCCCTGCGGTGTGTCGATGATCTCGTAGCCCATGGCCTTGATCTCGTCGCGGATGCGGTCGGCCTCCGCCCAGTTCTTCGCCTTCTTGGCGGCGGCGCGCGCCTCCAGCAGCGGCACGACCGCAGGATCGTTTTCGATTGCTTCCTGCTGCGGCTGCGCCTTGCGTTCCTTTTCCGCCGCCTCCAGCAAATTCAGACCGAGCACCTGATCGAAGTCCGCCAACGCCGCCAGCTTGGTCGCGTCGTTGGTCTTGGCTTTCAGAACGTCATAAAGCGCCGTGACCGCAAGCGAGGTATTCAGGTCGCCGTTCAGCGCCGTTTCAAAGCGCTGCTTCAGCGCGTTGAACGCAGCTTCGTCCACCGCTTCCTTCGTGTCCGGCTGAAGTGCGGCGATTTTGCTGATCAGCTTCTGATAGGTCACGGCAGCATTGTCGAGGTTTTCCAAGGAAAAGACCAGATTGCGGCGGTAGTGGCTTTGCAGACAGAAAAGGCGGTAGACAATGGGGTCATAGCCCTTCTCCTCCAGCAGGGAAACCGTCAGGAACTCTCCCTTGGACTTGGACATTTTTCCGTTTTCCGTATTCAGATGGTGGACATGGAACCAGTAATTGCACCATTTGTGGCCGAGGTAGGCCTCGGACTGCGCGATCTCATTCGTATGGTGCGGGAAGGCATTGTCAATGCCACCGCAGTGGATGTCCAGATACTCGCCCAGATGCTTGATGCTGATGCCGGAGCACTCGATGTGCCAACCTGGATAGCCGACGCCCCAGGGCGAATCCCACTTGAGCGCCTGATCCTCAAATTTCGATTTCGTGAACCAGAGAACAAAGTCGTTCTTGTTGCGCTTGTTCGTGTCCTCCTCCACGCCCTCGCGGACGCCAACCTCAAGGTCTTCCTCGTTGTGGTCGTTGAACACATAGTATTTTTCCAGTTTTGAAGTATCGAAATACACATTGCCGCCCGTCAGATAGGCATAGCCCTTTTCCAGCAGTGTTTCAATGATATGAATATACTCCGGGATGCAGTGCGTAGCGGGCTCGACGACGTCCGGCCGCTTGATGTTCAGCTTCTCGCAGTCGGCAAAAAAGGCATCCGTATAGAATTTGGCGATTTCCATCACCGTCTTGTGCTCGCGCTTGGCGCCCTTAAGCATCTTGTCCTCACCGGTATCGGCGTCGGACGCGAGGTGTCCGACGTCCGTGATGTTCATCACGCGTTTGACCGGATAGCCGAGATAGCGCAGGCTCTTTTCCAGCACGTCCTCCATGATATAGCTGCGCAGGTTGCCGATGTGCGCAAAGTGATAGACCGTCGGTCCGCAGGTGTACATTTTCACAAGGGACGGATCGTTGGGAACAAACAGCTCCTTTTTGTGGCTCAGAGAATTGTAAAGATACATTTTATTTTTCCTCCAGTTGTTTTTCCAGCGCTTCGATGCGCTCGGTCAGATAGTCCAGCTCCGCACGGACCGGGTCCGGCGTGTGGATATGGTCCAGTTTTTCTCCGTTCAGCCGGACAACGCGGCCCGGCACGCCAACCACCGTGGAATTGGCCGGCACCTCGTTGAGCACGACGGAATTGGCCGCAATACGCGCGTTGTCGCCCACCTTGAATGGCCCCAGCACCTTCGCGCCGCAGCCGATCATCACATTGTTGCCGATAGTCGGATGGCGCTTGCCGCGCGCCGCGCCCGTGCCGCCGAGGGTCACACCCTGATAGAACAGGCAGTCGTCGCCGATCTCCGCCGTCGCGCCGATGACGATCCCCGTACCGTGGTCGATGACCAGACGCCGTCCGATCTTCGCCGCCGGATGGATCTCCACGCCAGTGCGCCGCCGCGCGATCTGCGACACCCAGCGCCCCAGAAATTTCATATGATGCGTAAACAACCAATGCGCCACGCGATGGTACATGATGGCATGCAGGCCGTTGTACAGCCAGAATACTTCAAATTTGCTCCGCGCCGCGGGGTCATTCCGCTGATATGCTTCTATGGTTTCTTTTAACCGCATTGACTCGCCTCCATACAAAAAACAGCCCGCCTCTCACTTTCTCAAGAGGCGGGCTATGCTCGCGGTTCCACTCTGATTTTTCACTCAACGCCTTCACGCGGCGAACGGGGTCTCCCCTGCGCTCCCGGACGCACCTTCACGCACGCTCCGCCGCGCCCGCTTCCAGCCGATGGCAGGCGCTCTCTGCTGCGGAATCGCGGGTTACTCTTCCCGTTCACAGCGCATATTCAGCTATATCAGTATATTACCATCCATACCGGACGGTGTCAATCCTCAGTTTTCGAACACAGCACGGTTCTGGACAAAATACTCGATGCCGGAGTACAGTGTCGTCAGCGAAACGGCCGCAATCACGACCCAGTTGACCACACTCACCGCCGTCTGACCAAGAAGATCAATAAACGTCGAGACATTCAGCAGCAGCATGACGGAGATGCCCGTCATTGTAACAGCAGTCTTGACCTTACCTGACCATCCGGCCGCAATGACCTTGCCCTTGCTGGCTGCGATCATGCGCAGACCGCTGACCGCAAATTCACGCGCCAGCACGATCATGACCGCCCACGCCGGAAAAATGCCCCACTCGCAAAGCATGACCATAGCCGCAATGACCAGCACCTTGTCCGCCAACGGGTCAAGGAACTTGCCGAGATCCGTTACCTGATTATAACGGCGGGCAATTTTGCCGTCGACAAGATCCGTCAGGCTCGCAATGGCAAACACTGCCAGTGCAATATAGTGCATGACCGTACCGCAGCGCTCGGAAAGATACATGAGAATGATGAATACCGGGATCAAAAAGACTCGTACCAAAGTAATTTTCGTTGCTGTCGTCATAGCTTATGTCCTCGCTTCTCCCGTCAGGTCGCCGTCACAGACACCGGTGATCTCCACCGGCACGAAACTGCCTGTCCGGATGGTTTCTTTACTTGTAAACACGACCCGGCCGTCGATCTCCGGCGAGTCGGCATAGGTTCTGCCGAAATACTGCTCCGTCTCCGGGTCGCAGCCCTCGCAGAGCACCTCCAACGTTTTCCCTCGCTGCTTTTCGTTGTATTCGTCCATCACGCGGGATTGCAGCTCGTTGATAATCTCCGCACGCCGCACGGCGACCTCTTCCGGCGGATAGTCCATCGCAGCAGCCGGCGTTCCCTCCTCCGGGGAGAAGGCAAAGGCGCCGACGCGCTCCAGCTTGTGCTCGCGCAGCCATGCGCAGAGTTCCTCGAACTCCGCCTCGCCCTCGCCGGGCAGGCCTGTGATCAGGCTCGTGCGCATCACGGCATCCGGAATCCTGCTGCGCAGCTTGGCAAACAGCTCGTCCAGCTCCGCGCGGGTGCCGCGGCGGTTCATGCGCTTCAGAATGGCGTCGTTGACGTGCTGGATGGGAATGTCAAAATACTTGACGATCTTCGGCTCCTGCGCGATCACGTCGATCAGCTCGTCCGTAATGGCATCAGGATAGAGGTAGTGGACACGGATCCAGTGGAGCTTTTCGATCTTGCACAGCTCCCGCAGAAGTTCCGGCAGCATCCGCTTGCCGTAGAGATCAACGCCATAGCGGCTGGTGTCCTGCGCCACGACGATCAGCTCCCTGACTCCCTCCTCTGCCAGCGTCCGCGCCTCATAGAGGCAGTCGTCCATGCTGCGGCTGCGGTACTTTCCGCGCAGATACGGGATCACGCAGAAAGCACAGCGGTTGTTGCAGCCCTCCGCAATCTTGAGAAACGCATAATGCTCCGGTGTCGTCAGAATCCGTCCGACCTCGTCGATCGGCGCGTCGATGCTGCCGAACTCGACGACCGTCTCCCCGGACAGGAGCTTCTCCGCCGTCTGCACGATGTCGCCGTAGCTGCCCGTGCCGAGCACGCCGTCCACCTCCGGCAGTTCATTCATGATCTCCTGCTGATACCGCTGGGACAGGCAGCCCGTCACCAAAATTTTCCCGACCACACCCTCCTGCTTCAGCGCTCCCATCGCAAGAATGTTGTCGATGGCCTCGCTCTTGGCGGAATCAATGAAGCCGCAGGTATTGATGATGACCAGATCCGCGCCCTCCACGCCGGAGAGGATCTCGTATCCCGCCTCCCGCAGAAGATAGAGCATCTGCTCCGCATTGACCTGATTTTTGGCACAGCCCAGTGAGATCATTCCGATCCGTTTACCCATAGGCGCCGTAACTTCCTTCCTTTCTGTCATTCCTCCGGAAATTCTTCCTCCGGAGCGTAGCGCTCCAACGCGCTGCGGATGTCGCGCCACGAATGGCCGCGCCGCAGCAGCGCATCGGTCGCGCGCTTGAGTTCTTTTTGATCCGGCTTTGCACCGCGGAAACGCCGCCGCAAAAATTCGTCTATGGCGTTCCCCTGCGGCGGGAGCTGAGAGAGCGCGTCGTCCCACAGCTCGCGCGGGATCTTCTTTTCATAGAGCATCTGGCGGATACGCGCAGCGCCGTAGCCCTTGGCCGCGCCGGAGCGCACGATCTGCGCGGCGACCTCGGCATCGTCCAGCAGGTGCAGTTCATCCAGCCATTGCACGGCCTGCTGTGCGTGCTCCTCCGTCTCGCCCTTGCGCACCAGACGGCTTTGCAGCTCGCGTCTGGACACCGGCGCGGCAGAGATGATGCGCACCGCGCGCTCGCGCGCGGAGGCTTCTGCGCAGGTATCGCGCAGGGATTCCATGGCGGCCTCCGGAATTTCCACTCCCGGATAGAGGCACAGCTCTGTAATAACCGCCGGGAACACCAGCATACTCGTCCCGTTGTCAAAGCGCAGGCGCAGCTTGCCCTGCGGCGAACGTGTTTCCTCGACGGACTCAACCTTCATCGAAATCGTCCGCAGAAACGTCAACCGCCTTGCCCGCCGGCTTTGCGGTCGTTCTGGATCGGCTGTTCTGGAGCTGTGCCAGATTCTCTCGCACCTTTTCCTCCAGCATCTCTGCAATCTCCGGATGGTCAGCAATATACTGCTTGGCGTTATCGCGGCCCTGTCCGATGCGCTCATCCCCGATGGAGAACCAGCTGCCGCTCTTGTTGACCAGCTCCAGATTGACGGCAATGTCGAGCAGCTCGCCGAAACGGGAAATGCCCTCGCCGTACATGATGTCAAATACCGCCTCACGGAAGGGAGGCGCGACCTTGTTCTTGATGACTTTGACGCGCGTGCGGTTGCCCACGATCTCGGTGCCGTTTTTGATGGTTTCGACCTTGCGGACGTCCAGACGCACGGAGGAATAGAACTTCAGCGCGTTGCCGCCGGTGGTCGTTTCTGGGTTGCCGTACATCACTCCGATCTTCATACGAAGCTGGTTGATAAAAATGACGATACAGTTCGTCTTGGCGACCGTGCCGGCCAGCTTGCGCAGCGCCTGCGACATCAGACGCGCCTGCAGGCCGACAAATGCGTCGCCCATCTCGCCTTCGATCTCGGCGCGGGGCGTCAGCGCCGCGACGGAGTCCACAACGACTACGTCGATCGCACCGGAGCGCACGAGCGCGTCGGTGATGTCCAGCGCCTGCTCGCCGGTGTCCGGCTGGGAAACCAGCATGGAGTCGATGTCCACGCCGATGGCCGCCGCATAGACGGGGTCGAGCGCGTGCTCGGCATCGACGAAGGCGACCTCGCCACCGCGCTTTTGCGCAGAGGCCAGCACGTGCAGCGCAAGCGTCGTCTTGCCGGAGGATTCCGGTCCGTAGATCTCCACGATTCTGCCGCGCGGCAGGCCGCCGATGCCCAGTGCGGCATCCAGCGCCAGAGAGCCGGTCGGAATGGCGTCCACGTTCATCTCAGGCTTGTCGCCCAGACGCATAACTGCGCCCTTGCCGTAGTTCTTCTCGATCTGGTGCAGCGCCGTTTCCAACGCCTTCTTCTTGTCGTCTGCGGGGGCCGGTGCCTCGTAAGCGGGTTTCTTCGATGCCATGATCAGTTTTCCTCCCTTTTCTGGGCAAGCACTGCCCTTGTAATCTCTGCGGTATCTTTTTTCAGCTCCAGGATCTCATAGCCGCCGCGCATCAGAAGCGAGCAGACCGCATTCTCCTGTCCCATGCCGAATTCAAAGCACAGGTAGCCGCGCGGGGCCAGAGCGGATGAGTAATTCTTGATGATCGCGCGATAGAAGTCCAGACCGTCCGCGCCGCCGTCCAGCGCCAGATGCGGCTCAAAATCCCGGACGGAGGGGTCGAGCGTTTCCATCTCCTGCGTCGTGACGTAGGGTGGGTTGGAAACGATCAGGTCATACGTCCCCAGAAACTCCTGTGCCGGCTTCAGCGCATCCATGGCCACACAGTTGACGCGGCCGGTCAGCTTGAGCTGGGAAACATTCCGCCGCGCCACGCGCAGCGCCGCTGCGGAAACGTCGCCCAGCGTCACGCGCGCGTCCTTCACACGCCGCGCGATCGCCAGACCGATGCAGCCGGAGCCGGTGCACAAATCCAGGATCCGCGGGTTTTGCTCCAGATACATCGCCTTCTTGATGGCCAGCTCCGTCACCACAACGGTGTCGTCGCGCGGGATGAGCACGTCGGGCGTCACCGTCAGCGTCATACCGTAGAAGTCCCACTGACCCAGAATATAGGGCATTGGCTCCCCGCGCAGCCGCCGCTGGACGAAGGATTCCGTGAGTTCACAGACCTCCTCGGAGGCATAGATCTCCCGGTCCGCGATGACCTGCTCCGCCGTTTTGCCGGACGCGGCGCACACCAGCTCCCGCGCAACATTGGCAGCAAACTGCCCCTCCTGCTTCAGCAGCGCGCGGCGCGCGTCGAGAAACAGGTCGGCGTATTTCTTTACCATCGGTCCTCTCCTTCTTTCTCCGGCAGAACCAGCGTCAGCGCTTCGATGCCAACTTCGATCATGGAGTCGTCCGGCTCGTTGGTGGTCAGATATTGCAGCCACATACCGGGCGCGGAAAGCGCATGCGTCAGCCAGTTGTCATAACGCCCCACCAGACGGTTGAACTCATAGCTGAGGCTCACAACAATGGGCAGCAGCAGAATTTTCAGCACAACGCGCATCAGCGCATTGAGAATTCCGGATGCAAACACCGGGGTGATCGGCCGCAGGATGGGCGTGGCAACAGAGAACACGAGAATGGAAATGATCATCACCACGAACAGAAAGCTCGTGCCGCAGCGCGGATGCAGGCGCGTCTGTTCGCGGACGTTCTCCACGGTGAGCGGGAGCTTCGCCTCGTAACAGCGGATGGTCTTGTGCTCCGCGCCGTGGTAGGAAAAGACGCGTTTCATGTCCTTCATCCGGGACACAAGGAACATATAGGTCAGGAAAATGACGATGCGCAGCAGACCCTCCAGCAGGTTGCGCACCAGCTCGTTGGCAGTGACCCAACGGTTGATGAACGAGCCGAGCAGGGACGGCAGCACAAAGAACAGCGCGACGGAAAAGGCGATGCCCAGAATGACGGAAAGCGTGATCAGCACATTCTGTGCTTTCTCCCCGGAGAGCTTTTTTTCCAGCCACTGGTCAAATTTCGACTGCTTTTCCGGCGTTTCGCCGTCGTCCTCTGCGAATAAGTCCGCAGAATACATCAGCGCCGCCACACCGACCTTCATCGACTTGCAGAAGTTGAACACCCCTCGGATGAACGGCAGCTTCTTAACAGAAAAGCCCTCCGATTTTTTCAGCGGTGTGACCTTGGATTCTACGCCGTCTTTGGTGCGCACAACAACCGCAGACTTCTCCGGCCCCATCATCATAATCCCCTCGATCAGGGCCTGTCCGCCGATCATTGTTTTGAATTTTTCTTTTGATTCCTTCTTTGCCATGGTTTTCCTTTCTATTGCGCCTCGACCGGCAGGCAGATGGTCACGACCGTTCCGCCGCCTTCGGCGTTGGCGATTTCAAGCGTTCCGCCATGCATGGACACGATCTCCTCGCAGACTGCGAGGCCGATGCCGCTTCCGCGCGCCTTGGAGGAACCCTTGTAAAATTTCTTTTTGACCAGAGGAAGCTCTTCCTCCGGGATGCCGGGGCCAAAGTCCCGGATGCGGATCACGACGTTTTTTTCTTCCAGCCCGATCTCCGCCGTGATGCGTCCGCCATCGCCGCCGTGCTTGGCGGCATTGTCCAAAATGTTCAGGAACACCTGCCGGATTCTGGCCGGGTCACAGGAAATTTCGGGAATATCGCAGTCGTTTTCGAGGTAATCCAGTTCAATCCCCTCCTGACGCAGGCGGGAGCCGTACATGAACACCGTATCCTCAAACTCGGAGCGGATGTCGCATTTTGTAACGTTCAGTGTGAACCGGCCGTCCTGGATCCGGGTGAAGTCCAGCAGCTCTTCGACCATGCCGGTCAGGCGCTTGGACTCCCGCAGGATGATGTCCAGTCCGCGCTTGGCATCCTCCGCCTTGACGCTGCCGCCGGCGGAGAGAAGCGTTTCACTCCAGCCGCTGATGGCGGTCAGCGGGGTACGAAGCTCGTGCGACACGGAGGACATGAACTCCGACTGCATCCGTTCGGACTGGCTGATCTTATTGGACATATCGTTGATCGTGTCGGCCAGCTCACCGATCTCGTCGTCAAACTGCCGGCGGATCTGGATGCCGTAGCTGCCGGCGGCAATACGCTTTGCCACAGAGGTGATCTCCGCTACCGGCACGAGAATGGACTTGATGTAATACTTGCCGCTGACATAGACGATCAGCAGAATGACCGCGCCGACGAGCGCCACGACAACACTGAAGATCAGGATCTGGCGGTCAACTTTTTTCAGGCTCGTCACATAGCGCAAAACGCCGATGACCTCGCCGTTGGAGTAGATCAGCGGACTGGACACCGCCATGATGCGCTCTCCGGTGCTCGGATTCACGCCCGTAAAGGAGCTGATCTGCTTGGTCGCAACGGCATTGGTGATGTCCGAGGTCACGCTCGTTTTGGCGGTAAAGCGTCCGAAGGAAGATGCCACAAGGCGGTTATTCGTATTGATGAATTGCAGCTCCATGACGTCCTTTGACTCAAAGGTCTGTGCAAAACGGGCGCAGGAGCGATAGAACTCGTTATAGCTCTGTCCGATGTAGTTTTCAAAAAAGCTCGTACTCGCACGCGCCTTGCTCTCCATGCCCGCTTCCAGATTGGAGTAGTAATAGGCCGCAACGGTGACGGAAATGGCAGTGACGCACACCAGCACCAGCGCCAGCACCAAGCTCAGCGTATTGCGCAGCCATCTTTTTTGCAGGCCCTTCGTTTGCAGCACCGGGCGTCACCTCCTCAAATTACAGCCCCCACTTATAGCCGTACCCCCAGACCGTCGTGATGTAGGAGGGGTTGGCGGTATTATCCTCGATCTTAATGCGCAGACGGCGGATATTCACATCTACGATCTTGAGCTCGCCATCATACTCTCTGCCCCAGACGGAGGTCAGAATATCCTCGCGGGACAGCGCGCGGCCGGGATTCTGCATGAATAGCTGGATAATTGCATATTCGACCTGCGTCAGCTTGATGCGGCGGCCGTCCTTTTCCAGCGTGCGGTTGCGGATGTTCAGCGTGAAGGGCTCGTGGACGATGATCTCCGGGTTGTTCTCCGCGGCGCCGCCGATGCGGCGGTAGAGCGCGTCGATGCGCGCGGTCAGCTCCGCCGGCGAGAAGGGCTTGGTCACATAGTCGTCCGCACCGGTCATCAGGCCCGTCACCTTATCCATTTCCTGCGTGCGCGCCGTCAGCATGATGATGCCGATGGTCTTATTCGTCGCGCGGATGCTGCGGCAGACCTCAAAGCCGTCGATGTCCGGCAGCATGATGTCCAGAATCGCCACGCCGGTGTCGGGATTTTCCTTCAGCTTTTCCAGTGCCTCTCTGCCTGTCCCGGCCTCGATCGGCTCATAGCCCGCACGCTTGAGATTGATCACCACGAAACTGCGGATGCTGACTTCATCCTCCAGTATCAAAACTTTTTTCATTTCCCCCGCTCCTTTTCTGCGTTAAGTTTCTCCGGTCTTCCAGTCGACATGGATGAACCGGAACATATTCCGAATCGTGTCTACACTCAGTCCAAGGCTGCGGCCGCCCGCATCCACACGGCAGGCATAGATAACGTCGCCCTTCTGCGTCAGAAGCGACCAACCGGCCTCCTGCACCGTCCCGGCGGCATCCTCACCGCTGACCGGCACAACGGAAAACAGGGATGCCTCTCCAAGGCTGAACACATAACCGGTGTTGCCGAGCAGAACCGGCCCCCGCCACACAATCAGGGAGCTTTTCCAGTCTGACGGGATCTCCAGATACCATCCTCCGGCGTAGTTATGGTAGGTCAGCAGCTTGTCCGTTTCCTGCCCGTCCACATCCAGATTGTACCATTCGATCAGCGATTGATCCTTCGTGCCGTCATCGCCCTCAATTTCACGCAAAGGGACGATGCGCGGCAGTTCGATCAAACCGTCGCCGTCGATGTCGCAGCTATAGACGTTATAATTGCGCAGCGTCTGGACGCTGGTATTCGTCTGTTCGCTTCTGGTCAGATTTTCAAAGATGCCATAATTGTAGGCATAGATATCCGTGATGATATGCTCCTCGTCCAGCTCGCTGGAAACAAAGACCGCCGGAACGTCCTGCGTGACATTTCCCGTGATGATCCGCTTGACCGTGGTGACATTGGCGCTGGAGGAAACCTCCCGCTCCTTGAAGAGCTGACCGTCCTCCCACGAATAGAGCTCCACAATCTCCTTCTGCATATCGCCGTCACTGCGGATGACAAAAATGTCCTGCATCCCGCTGCCGTTCAGGTCGATCGTGATGAACTCGCTGTAGACCGCGTTCATCAGTTCGGTCAGCGTGCCGTCACGCAGCGCGTAGACGTTCAGCAGCTGCAAAACCTGCCCGCTGATCTGACGGCCAAGCACGATCTCATAGCCGGGCTTGTCGTCAAACTGTACATAAAGCACGTGGTCAAACGCGCTGCCGGAGCCTTCGACCTTAGAAACAAGGGAGAAGCTCTCGCCCTGCTTGTCAAAGACATACACCGCCAGCGGCAGATCGCCCGTCGTCTTGAGGTAGACGATTGCCTCGTCCTCGCCGTCGCCGTCCAGATCAGTCAGCTGCACGGCCTGCTGGTTCTCGCCAGCCGTCGGAGGGCTGTAGCTCGCACCGGCGGGCATGGCGGCCTCGATGGCGCTTTGCAGATTATAATACTCCTCTGGCTGCTTCGGAACGGCATAAAGTCCCTCCGCAGGTTCCAGGAAGCACCCGCCGAGCAAACCCACCACTGCCAGCAGGCAGATACATATCACAATACGTTTCACGGCTGCGCCTCCTTTCACATTCTGATATTATATCACAATTTGTAACCTTTGTGTAGTAGCAGTACGCGCACAATTGTAAAGTTTTTATTTCAGAACGACGCTTGCCTCACCCAGAAGCGCCTTCAGCTCCGCCAGCATATCCGCCCGCAGGGAGCAGCGCGTGCCGCGGCGCACGCCGCTGTCTGCATAGTACAGTACCGCCGGCAGCTCTCCGGGGAACATATTCAGGATCGCACGTGTTTTCCGGTCCTCCGTCCCGCCCTCGCCGGGCAGCTTGAGATAGAGCTTCTGCGCCTGTGCGACCGGTGCCGCAGCCGCGACCTCCGCAATGGGCCGCGCCTCATTGAGCACCATCTGCGGCGCTTTTTCGTCCCGGACGGACAGCCGTCCCTCGGCCACGATTGCCGTATTCTCCTTGAGATAAGTGCCGCTTCTGGCGATCACGTTGGAAAACGCCAGCAGCTCGATGGAACCGGTGTCGTCCTCCAGCGTCACATAGGCCATCATGGAATTGTTGCGCGTCGTTTTCATGCGCACCGTTTCCACAATGCCCGCAATGCGCACGACCTGCTCGTCGCGGAACACGCCGTCGGCGGCTTCAAAGGACTCCATGATACGCAGGATGGGGATCACACCGGTGCCCTTGAGCTGCCTGCGGTATTCGTCCATGGGGTGGCCGGAGAGATACAGGCCGATGGTTTCCTTTTCCATCGCCATAAGGTCATTTTTCGCCAGCTCGGCCAGCTCCGGCACAGGGATCTTCGCCGCCTCGCGGCTCTCTTCGCCCAGCATATCAAACAGCTGCATCTGGCCCTCGACATTGCGGCGCTTGCTGTCCGCCACGGAGTCCAGAACCGTTTCATAGATATACAAAAGCTGGGAACGCTTCAGGCCAAAGCAGTCCATCGCGCCGCACTTGATCAGATTTTCCACGGCGCGCTTGTTGAGGTCCGAGGCATACATCCGCTCGGCGAAGTCCTCCAGAGAGGTAAACGGCCCGTTTTCCTCGCGCTCCGCCATGACCTGCCGGATGAGGCCGCGGCCGATGTTCTTCACCGCGCCCAGTCCGAAGCGGATGCCGTCCGGCTCCACGGCGAACTTGTCCTCGGAAACGTTGATGTCCGGATGCAGCAGGGCGATGCCCATCTCCTTGCAGTCGGCAATATAAGCCACCGTTTTTGCGGTGTTGTCCAGCACGGAGGTCAGCAGCGCCGCCATGTATTCCTTGGGATAGTGGCACTTGAGGTAGGCCGTTTCATAGGTCACCTTGGCGTAGCAGACCGCGTGCGCCTTGTTGAAGGCGTAGTTCGCAAAGTCCAGAATTTCCTTGTAGATCGCCTGCGCCGCAGCCTCGCTGACGCCGTTTGCAATCGCGCCGGGGATCCCGCGCTCCGCGTCGCCGTAGACAAAGGCCTTCTGCTCCGCGACGATGACCTTTTCCTTCTTCTTGGAGATCGCGCGGCGCATATTGTCCGCCTGTCCCAGACTGTAGCCGCCCAGCTTGCGGAAGATCTCAATGACCTGCTCCTGATAGACGATGCAGCCGTAGGTGACGGCGAGAATGGGCTCCAGCTGCGGGCAGAGATAGGTGATCTTCTCCGGATGCAGCTTGTTGTCGATGAATCGCGGGATGGAATCCATGGGGCCGGGGCGGTAGAGCGCCACGATTGCCGTCATGTCCTCGATGGACTGCGGGCGCATATTGACGCACACGCCCGTGATGCCCGCCGATTCCAGCTGGAATACGCCGGCGGTTTTGCCCTCGGAAACCATGCGGAAGGTGTCCGCGTCGTCCTCCGGGATATTCTGCATGGAAAAGTCCGGTTCGTGCCGGCGAATGGTCTTTTCCGCGTCGTCAATGACCGTGAGGTTGCGCAGGCCGAGGAAGTCCATCTTGAGCAGACCCAGCTCCTCAATGGTCGTCATGGTGAACTGCGTGACGACGGTGTCGTCGTTCTTGGCCAGCGGCACATAATCAAAGACCGGATTCTTCGTGATGACCACGCCTGCCGCGTGCGTGGAGGTGTTGCGCGGCATCCCCTCCAGCGCGCGGGCGGTGTCCACGAGCTTTTTGACGCGCTCGTCGGCGTCATACATTTCCTTGAGCTGGGGCGAAACGCGCAGCGCCTCGTCCAGCGTCATATGAAGTGTCGTCGGGATGAGCTTGGCGACCGCGTCCGTTTCGGCATAGGTGAAGTTCAGCGCCCGGCCGACGTCGCGGATGGCCGCGCGCGCCGCCATCGTACCGAAGGTGACGATCTGCGCCACGCGGTCCTTGCCGTACTTGCGCATGACATAGTCGATGACCTCGCCGCGCCGCTCCTGACAGAAATCCGTATCAAAATCCGGCATGCTCACGCGCTCCGGATTCAGGAAACGTTCAAAGATGAGCGTGTACTTCATCGGGTCCATCTCGGTGATGTGCATACAGTACGCCGCGATGGAGCCCGCGCCGGAGCCGCGCCCCGGCCCGACCGGGATACCCTCCGCCTTTGCCCAGCGGATAAAATCCGCCACGATCAGGTAGTATTCCACATAGCCCATGCGCTCGACGACGCCCATCTCATAGTCCAGACGGTCGCGGTACTCCTTCGGCGCGTCGGGATAGCGCTCGGCAAAGCCCTCGTTGCACAGACGATGGAAGTATTCCAGCGGTGTCGAGCCGTCCGGCGGAACGAATTCCGGCAGGTGGTATTTGCCGAAGGTGAATTCCACGTTGCAGCGCTCGGCGATTTTCTGCGTATTTTCAAAAGCCTCCGGGAGATTCGGGAAGAGATCGCGCATCTCCTCCTCCGATTTGATATAAAACTCCTGCGTTTCAAAGCGCATCCGGTTGGGGTCCTCGACGGTTTTTCCCATCTGGATGCACATCAGGACGTCCTGAATATAGCTGTCCTCGCGGGTCAGATAGTGCGCATCGTTCGTCGCGACCAGCGGGATTCCCGTTTCCTTGGAAATCTTCAGAATTCCCCGGTTGACCTCCCGCTGCTCCGGCAGGCCGTGATCCTGCAATTCCAGATAAAAATGCTCCTTGCCGAAGATCTCCTCCAGCTCCAGCGCATACTGCTTCGCGCCCTCGTAATCCCCCGCGCGCAGGCGGCGCGGGATCGCGCCCGCAAGACAGGCCGACAGCGCGATCAGTCCCTCGGAATGCTGGCGCAGCAGCTCCAGATCAATGCGCGGCCGGACATAAAAGCCGTCCAGAAATCCGCGCGACACCAGATAGCTCAGATTGCGGTAGCCCGTTTCGTTTTCGCACAGCAGCACAAGGTGCTGCGCCTCGTTGTCCACGCCATGGACGCGATCCTGCATCCGGCGCGGCGCGACATAGACCTCGCAGCCGATGATGGGCTTGATGCCCGCCGCCTTGGCCGCGCGGTAAAAGTCGATCACGCCGTACATCACGCCGTGGTCGGTGACGGCAATGGCGTCCTGCCCCAGCTCCTTGACGCGCTGCATCAGCTTATTGATGCGGCAGGCGCCGTCGAGCAGGCTGTATTCCGTATGAACGTGCAGATGTACAAATGCCATGCTTATTCCTCCGCCAGCGTCAGGAGCTTTCTCATCCTGTGGTTGACCGTGGACTTTGTCGTGGGTGGGTCATGCAGCTCCGCCAACTCGCTGAGCGTCGCCTCCGGATGCGCCTGACGCAAAAGCGCCGTTTCCCGCAGTTTTTCGGAAAGCGTGTCCAGTACCCCGCGTTCTTCCAGCCTGCGCAGGGCGGCAAGCTGCTGCTGCGCGGCGTCCACCGCCTTGGTGACATTGGCCGTGTCGCAGTTCGTCTTTCGGTTGGCCTCGTTGCGCCAGTCCTTTTCAATCTTCGCCTGCATCACCGCCATCGCGCTGACCGGCGCGCCGATGCAGGTCAGAAAGTCCTCGATGGAATCGCTCTGCTTGTAATAAAGCACGCCGCTCCCCTTGCGCTCGGTCTGCTTGGGCGCCAGCCCCATCTCCTGCATTAGGGTGTCCGTTTCGCGGATGACCTTCAGATGCGTCGTGGACAGCTCCAAATGATAGCGCTTTTCCGGGTCCGTCACCGAGCCGCCCGCCAGAAACGCCCCGCGGAGGAAGGCGCGCTTGCAGCAGTCGTTTTCCAGCAGCGCCAGATTGACGTGCAGCGACACGCTCGTCTGCGCCGAAAAGCCGCACTGCTCGAACACCTGATGGATCTTCTCCGGGTCGGTCAGCAGGTAGATCAGCTTGCCTCCCGTCTGCACATCCGGCAGCACGTCAAAGCGCAGAGAAAGCGCCTTGCGCAGCAGGCGCACCAGCCGTTCTCCGAAGTCGCGGTTCTCCGTGACGATGCGGATGCAGTCGGCCGAGAAGGTATTGGCGTACAGCAGCACGCCGTGCAGTTCTGCCAGCGCGCAGCAGCCCCGGCGGATCTCGTCGCGGCACAGCTCCGTTTTGACACTTGCGGAAAACGACATAGCTTTCTTTCCTTTCCGATTTATCTCCCCCAGAGACGGATCTCCGGTTCAAGCAGGATGCCGGAGGTTTCCAGCACCCGTTTCTGAATGATCTCGATCAGGCGCAGAACGTCCGCAGCGGTCGCGCCGCCGCGATTGACGATAAATCCCGCGTGCTTCTCCGAAACGGCCGCGCCGCCCGTCCGGAAGCCCTTCAGCCCCGCCTGCTCAATCAGCGCCGCGGCATATCCGCCCACGGGCCGCTTGAACGCGCTGCCCGCCGAGGGAAGCTCCAGCGGCTGCGAGGCGCGGCGCTTCTCCGCCAGCTCCTGCATCCGCGCGTGGATGGCATGCGCATCACCGGGTGTAAGGGTAAAGAGCGTCTGTAACAGCACGCCATCCCGCTTCTGGAAGGCGCTCTTGCGGTAGGCAAAGCCCTGTGCCTCCTCGGAAAGCGTTTCGACTTCGCCCTCCGGCGTCAGGAATTTCGTTTCCGCCGCGACCTGCCGGATCTCTCCGCCATAGGCCCCGGCGTTCATATACACGCCGCCGCCGACCGTGCCGGGGATGCCGTGGGCGAATTCCAGCCCCGTCAGCCCGGCCTCCATCGCAAAGAATGCCAGCTTCGCCATGCTCACGCCGGACATCGCCGCGATCTGCACTTCGCCGCGCCGCTCCAGCCCGACGAGACAGTCGCGTGTGACGATCACCAGCCCCCGCAAGCCCTCGTCCGGCGCCAGAACATTGGTACCCGCGCCCAGCAGCCGCAGGCGGACGTCCAGCTCCCGCGCCGCACGCAGAAGCGCCGTCAATTCCTCCTGTGTCCGCGGGAAAGCCATCACCTCCGCAGGGCCGCCGATGCGGAAAGAGGTGTGCTGCGACAGCGGCTCCTCCCGCTTCAGCGCCAGATGCGGCAGCTTTTCGGAAAGCAGATCATACAGGCTCAAACTCATAAAAACCTCCCAAATTCAGCAGGGTAAACATCTCCACAATAATCCTTTTTAGTATACCACAATTGCCCCCTTCTGGCAACGCTTTTCCGGCAGAAAACTTCATGCACGAGCACCGCATCACAAAGATGCACAAATGCCGGTGCATGAAGTTTTTTGTGCATCCTTTCCGGTTGCCCCGCAGGGGCGAGGAAATGGCACATTCCTTATTTTGCTATGCTTTTGCATAGCAAAAGCCGCGGCAGAACCGAAACCGATTCTGCCGCGGGAAATGAGTTTTAAAAACTCTGGCCGACATTCTGATCAAAATGCCGATTGATCTGCTCGGTGAACTCCGCCGCCGCGTTGTAGCCCATTTTCTTCTGGCGGTTGTTCATCGCGGCGATCTCCAGAATGATCGCCAGGTTTCTGCCCGGCTTGATGGGGATGGTGATCGCCGGGACCTTGACGCCCAGAAGATCCATGTACTGATCCTCCAGACCAAGGCGGTCATAGATCTGCTCCGGGCTCCATGGAACGATATTGATGACCAGATTGATCGCCGTTTCGTTCTTGATGGAGGCCATGCCAAACAGCTTTGCGACGTTGATCACGCCGATGCCGCGGATCTCAATATAGTTCCGGATCAGCTCGGGCGCGGTGCCGATCAGGGAGTTGTCCGCGATCTTGCGGATCTCCACGGCGTCGTCCGCGATCAAGCGGTGCCCGCGCTTGAGAAGCTCCGCCGCGGCTTCGCTCTTGCCGATGCCGCTCTCGCCCATCAGCAGCAGGCCCTCGCCGTAGACCTCGACCAGCACGCCGTGGCGCGCGATGCGCGGCGCGAGCGCGTTTTTCAGATAGGTGATCAGACTGGAAACGACATAAGACGTGGATTCCAGACAACGCAGGATGGTAATGTCATATTTCTTAGCCATCTCCATGCACTCCGGCATGGGCTCGATGTTTCTGGCGAAAATCAGCGCCGGGATCTTATGAGAGAACAGCTCCCCGAAGATCGCCTCCAGACGCTCATGGCTGAGCGTGCGCAGATAGGTCGACTCCGCGTTGCCGATGACCTGCAAGCGCAGCGGCTCAAAATGATTGAAGAAGCCCGTAAGCTGCAAGCCGGGACGCATGACCTCCTCGACCATCAGCTGCACCTTGTCATAGTTCGTCGCTTCGTAGCTGATGGTCAGATTGAATTCATCCACAAGCTGCCGCAGCGGAACGCTGTATGAGTTCATCGGCATGGTAGTTCCTCCAGTTCTCATCGGTTCTGTTTTATATTATAGTCGATTTTCCACGTTTTCGCAACCATTCCCGCGGATTCTGAAAAAAATATATTTTTTTGTAAATTTTCTCTTGCTTTTCTGGTAAAACTCTGATATTATACATAGCGGTGTCTTGCGGCACCGGTCATTTTGAACGATTTCTATAACGATTGGAGGTGCAGCAATTTGGCAAAGTGCGATATTTGCGGCAAGGGCGTAACGTTCGGCATTAAGGTTTCCCATTCTCACAGACGCTCCAACAGAGCTTGGAAGCCCAACGTTAAACGTGTAAAAGCAATCGTTGACGGTTCCCCCCGCCATGTATACGTCTGTACAAGATGCCTCCGTTCCAACAAGGTCGAGCGCGCAATCTGATTTCTGTGCAGGCCGGCTGCGATCCGATTCGACAAATGCGAATTTCTCCCTGACGCCATGCGCCGGGGAGTTCGTGTTTTTGTGCATAAAAAGAGGAAGGGCAAAGTCCTTCCTCTTTATTTTTATTTTTTCGCTTCCCGCGTGTCAATGCTCTTGCGAAAGACCACGAAGCGGTCATAGAGAAATTCCAGCACGAAATTCAGAACCATGTTGATGCCCGTCACGAGGTATTCGTTCCACTGCTGCACACCGGTCAGCCAGTGCTCCAGCCAGGTAGATGCCGGCGTAAACACGCAGTAAAACGCCAACACCAGCAGCATTGCCACCGGGACATTCCCCGCCGACTGGAAGGTAAAGCGCCGGTTGAGCGTGAAGTTCCACACCACGGACAGCAGCAGCGCGATCAGATAGCTGACCCAGTAGTCCAGATGCGCCAGCTCGTTGAGCAGCGTAAAGGACGCGATCTGCACCAGTCCCGCCGAAACGGAAAACAACAAAAACTTGACAGAGCGCAGCAGCTCCTTCTTTTGTTTGTTCATCGCCCCGCTCCTTATCGCGCCCACTCGGCGTTTTCGGTTTCGCAGGTTTTCTGGCGGCGCATCAGGTGATGGATCGTCTCGCGCGCATCCGCACCGCAGTAGAGCACATCATAAGCCGCCTGCGTGATGGGCATTTCCACACCGTGCTTCTGCGCCAGTTCCCACGCCGACTGCGCGGCATAATAGCCCTCGACCACCGCGCCGACCTGACGCATGGCCTCCTGCACGCTGAGTCCCTGGCCGATCAGGATGCCCGCGCGGCGATTGCGCGAGTGCATGGAGGTACAGGTGACGATCAGATCGCCCACACCGGCAAGGCCGGCCAGCGTTTCGCGCTGCGCGCCCAGCACCATGCCGAGCCTTGCGACCTCCGCAAGGCCGCGCGTCATCAGAAGCGCCCTGGTATTATCCCCGTAGCCCATGCCGTCGCAGACGCCCGCGCACAGCGCAATGACGTTCTTGAACGCCGCGCCAAGCTCCACGCCCACAGGGTCGGGGCTGGTATAGACGCGCAGGGTATCGCACATAAAGGCAGCCTGCACCTGCTCGGCAAGCGCGCGGTTTTTGCAGGCGGCGACGACGCCCGTAGGGATCTGACGGCTGACCTCCTCCGCGTGAGAAGGCCCAGAGAGCACCACGACCTCGCGGCCCGTTTCCTGCGAAACGATCTCAGACATCCGGCAGCCGCTTCCCTCTTCAATGCCCTTGGTCACGGACACCGGCACGATTCCCTCCGGCAGCACCGGCGCAAAGCGCTTTGCCGTCTGGCGCACGGCAAAGGAGGGCGTCGCAAACACGGCCATTTCCTTTCCCTGCGCGTCCGCCGGGTCGCTGGTGAAGTGAAGCTCCTTCGGGAGCGGAACACCGGGCAGATAGGGGTTTTCCAGCTTTTCCGCAAGCAGTGCGCTTTCTTCGGCGCTGTGCGACCACAAAGTCACATCATGCCCGTTGCGCAGCAGGAGTAGCGCCAGCGCCGTTCCCCAGCCGCCGCTGCCGATCACAATAATTTGCATGTCACGATCTCACTTTCGTTGCGATTTTCTCAGATAGGTCTTGCTCTCCTGCCCATGCAGCAGACGCACAATGTTGGTCCTGTGCATAAAAAGCGCCAGCAGCGCCACCCATACGCCAAGCAGGGCGATGGGCATCCGGTCGCGGAAGAAAATCAGAAATGCGGCGGCATAGCCGAGCGCCGCAACGACCGAACCGAGAGAGACAAGATGTGTTGTAAGGTAAAGAATTAAAAAGACGGAAAACAGGATCGCAAAGATGCGCCAGTCCATCATCAAAGCCAGCGTTCCGGCGCAGACGATGCCCTTTCCGCCATGGAATTTATAGAATACGGGGAAAATATGTCCCATCTGCGCCGCCGTACCGGCGACCATCTTGCCGAGCGCCGGGTCTGCGGGCAGCAGCCACAGGCCGATCAGGCAGGCAATCACCGTCTTTGCCACGTCGATCGCCGCCACGAGGAAGGTCGCCCGACCACCGTAGTTGCGCAAATAGTTGGTCAGTCCGGCATTGCCGCTGCCCTTGCTGCGCACGTCGTCCTTCATCAGCGCATGCGACACCACGATCGCGCCGTTTACCCCGCCGAGCAGATAGCCTGCGACCACGCAGAGGGCAATTCTCCAGACCATGCTTATTCCTCCTTGTCGCCCTTCTGCCGGATCGTGATCTTGATCGGCGTTCCTTCCAATCCAAACACCGCGCGGATCTGATTTTCCAGATAGCGCTGATAGGAAAAATGGAACAGCCGCGCATCGTTGCAGAAAATCACGAAATGCGGCGGCTTGACGCCGACCTGCGTCATATAGTAGATCTTCAGGCGGCGGCCCTTGTCCGTGGGCGGCTGTACACGTGCCGTCGCATCCTCCAGAATGTTGTTGAGCATCCCGGTGGTGATGCGCATGGCGCTCTGATTGGCGACAATGTTGATCAGCTCAAAGAGTTTATTTACCCGCTGGCCCGTCAGCGCGGAAATGAACAGCACCGGCGCATAGGTCATATAGCCCAGATCCTGACGGATCTTCGCCGTCATCTCGTTCATGGTGTTCGTTTCCTTCTCGAGCATATCCCACTTGTTGACGACGATGATGCTGGCCTTTCCCGCCTCGTGTGCCAGTCCGGCGATCTTGGTGTCCTGCTCTGTCACGCCCTCGTTGGCGTCGATCAGGATCAGGCAGACGTCCGCGCGGTCGATGGCTGCGATAGAGCGCATATTGGAATATTTTTCGATGGCATCGTCCACCTTGGACTTGCGGCGCATCCCGGCCGTGTCGATGAAGCGATACTTGCCGAATTCGTTTTCAAACAGGCTGTCGATGGCATCGCGGGTCGTACCGGCGACGTCGGAAACGATCACGCGCTCCTGCCCCAGGATTCGGTTCAGCAGGCTGGACTTGCCGACATTCGGCTTGCCGACGATGGCAACATTGATGATCTCGCCCTCGTCCTCGTCCTCGCTCTCCTCCGGGAAATGCGCCACGCACCAGTCCAGAAGGTCGCCCGTTCCGTGGCCGTGGACTGCGGAGACCTCGATCGGGTCACCCAGCCCCAGCGCATAGAATTCATAGACGTTCGGGTCGGTCATGCCGACGGAATCGCACTTGTTGACCGCCAGACACACTGGCTTCCTGCTCCGCAGGAGCATGGATGCCACATCCTGATCAGCGGCGGTCACGCCGGTCTTGACGTCCGTGACCATAACGATCACATCCGCCGTCTCAATGGCGATCTCCGCCTGACGGCGCATGAATTTCAGCATTTCGCTGTCCGTATTCGGCTCGATGCCGCCGGTGTCCACCAGTTCAAATTCCCTGCCGTTCCAGTCGCAGGCGCCGTAGATCCGGTCGCGGGTCACGCCCGGCGTGTCCTCGACGATGGCCGTTCTGCGGCCGGTCAGCTTGTTAAACAGCATCGACTTTCCCACATTCGGCCGGCCAACAATCGCAACAAGCGGTTTGCTCATAGTATAAAATCCTCCTCTGGCAGCGCGGCGCGTTCAGCGCTTTTCCAGCGCAAAGGCCTGCCACAGCGCTTGCAATTCAGGCAGCCATGCCGCTGCATCCATATTCTCCGTTTCTTCCCGTGTCAGGGACTTCCACCCCAGACGCACCGCATAGCGCTCCTGCCCGACAAAAGCGGCGTCCGCCGCGGCCAGATATTCCTGCTCGCTGAACTCGTCGCCGCCCGCGTCATAATAGGTCGCCGTCGGCTCCTCAGAGTCCGGCGAATAGACCTTCCGGGCGCTGGCAAGCGGCTCGGTCTGCACGCTGCCGCCGGAAAGCATCAGCGCATACAGAACCTCGTCCGACTCCGCCGCGCCCTGCCGGATATCGTCGGTGAAGAGATAACGGTAGACCTGTCCGTCAAAATAGGCAGTCGTTTCGCGCACGCCGACGAGATCAGGCTGATTGTCCTCCGAAAGAGCGGAAGCATCGCACAGCTTCACACCGTCCAGCGCTTCGCTGACCTCCCAGATATCCGTCCGGGAAAACATCCCGGTGCCGCTGCAAATCGTCACCAGAACCTCCAGCCTGCCGTTCTGGTCAAGATCGGCCACACAGTAGCTGTAGTTGCCCATGGGGTCGGTTTTGACCCAATGGGCATAGGTGTCCGCAAATAGCCGGAGCTGCGCATCATAATCCGGCGCGGGTTCTGTTGGCTCCGTGGTCACGGATGGCAAGCCGCTTTTCTGCGGCGTACTGCTCTCCGGAACCGGCGTTTCAGGCGAGGCAGCACAGGCCGCCAGAAGCAGCAGAAGCGCTGCCGCAAGCATCAGGGAAAGGAATCTCTTTTTCATTCAAACCTCCGTGGCCAAAATGTTTCTACTATTATTGCACAAATACGCCATTTTTTCAAGCGAAATAAAAGAAAAGAACAACGGCACCGCTTTCAGCGGCTGCAAGGAATGACCGCTTCCCTGCGCGGCAAACAAAAAAGCAATCAAAAAAGGGATCGTTCCCCATAAATAAAAATATTTCAATTTTACTGTTGCAAAAATAAAATCCTGTGGTATACTGTAGGCAAAGGAGCTGCCGACGAACGG
>UQWH01000009.1 GCA_900544705.1 uncultured Eubacteriales bacterium
AGATGATGCCGCCCGCGCCGGTGATGACGGCGACCTGTCCGCTGATGTCAAAATTGATGTCTCTCATATAAGGTCTCCTTTCTCACTTGCCAAGAACATACTGCATGCTTGCCTGTGCGTGAGCCTGAACGTGCGCAGCGGAGGGGTTGTTGAGCACCTCCAGCGCGAGATATCCGGTGTAGCCGTTTGCCTCCAGCGCGGCAGCGACCGCGTGGAAATCGATGTGGCCCTCTCCGGGAAGCCGACGGTTGCTGTCGGCAAGGTGAACGTTGGTAATGCGGCCCTTCAGGGCTGCGATTGCGCCGGTCATGTCGGCGTCCTCGATGTTGGAATGGAAGGTGTCGTACAGGACGCCCATGCAGGCCGGATCGCCGATGTCATGGAGGATTTGCAGTGTTTCCTCGGAGGAATTGAGGTATTTGCACTCATAGCGGTTGATCGCCTCGAGGTTCAGCACTACCTGCTGCGCCTCGGCGTAGTCGGCGATCTGCTTCAGGGAATCTCGCAGCAGGGGCAGCTCCATCTCCGGACTGTTTTCCCCGCCGCGCCCGCGGATGAGGCCGATGGTGACGTGCGGCCGCCCAAGCTCAATGGCAAAGTCGATGTCCCGGCGCAGGCGGGCAAGCGTTACCTCCCGCGTCTGACGGCTGGCGCTGACCAGCGACAGCTGCTCCAGCCCCATGGCCTGACCGGTTGAAATGGTGGAAACCGGAAGGTCGAGCTGCTCCAGACGCTTTTGCAGCAGGCGGCGGTCGATCAGATCGGGGTCGCTGAGGATGATCTCGACGGCGTCAAAGCCCGCGTCCTTCACCCAGCGGAGGCCGTCCTCCCACTGCCGCCCCGGAAAGGGGGAAAAGATATTATCATATTGTACAGACAGAGAAGTGCTTGTTTTCATATCGTCGCTCCTTTTTACTCTATCACGAACTCCGTATACGGTACTCCGAATTCGCATTTCGATTATAAAACGCTTTTCATGACTTTGTCAATGGATTTGGCGAAGAAAAAAGAAATTCGGCGATTCGACAAAAAATAAGGCGTGGGAATTGTGCAGAACACACAATTCCCGCGTGCAGGCAGTATCGATTTAGTGAATAGTGAATAATGGTGGTGTGTCTTCGGCACGGATTTAATTATCCGCTGCGGCGGGGTTCTCTCCCTCAGTCAGCCTTCGGCTGACAGCTCCCTCGTCAGAGGGAGCTGTCTTGGCGCGGTACAAGCCCTAAACCTCCCTCGCAGAGGGAGCCAAGGCCGCGCTGCGCTGCGGGGAAGGGGGGAGCATATACAAAGGCGCGGGCGCTGTGTGGGGTGCACAGTGCCCGCGCCGGGGGAAGGAAGAAAACGTTATTCTGTTTGCTGCCCTGCCTCGGGTGGGGCGGACACGTAGTCCTTGATGGCGTCCTCGCGGCTGTATTCGACATGCCTGCGAATGGCGGCGAGCGTGGCGTCCAGATCCATGTTCAGAAAGCCGGTGTAGATCATTTCATGGAAATTCTGCGCCTTGTCGATGCGCTTCTTGTCCTGCGCGGTCACGCTGCGGAACGCACGGGTCTGGCTGCGCAGGTCGGAATAGATCGCGGCCATGCGCGTGTTATGGCACAGCTGGATGATGGTGTCGTGGAAATCCTCGTCCTGCTGCACAAAGTCCACATCTTGATTTTCGCGCTCTGCGCGATAGGCCTCCTGCAGGCGAAGGAGCGCGCTCGGGTCCTTCGGGAACACCTCGGTGATGAGCTTGGTGGCGGCGGCGAGATCAAGGAACAGGCGAAGCTCGAAAATTTCGTTGATATCCTCCGCTGAGGGCTGATAGACGAAGTAGCCCTTCTTCTGCGGACTGTTGATGACCAGACCTTCCTCTGCAAGCATCCGAATCGCGTCGCGCAGGGGCGTTCTGCTGATGCCGAATTCGTCCGCCAGCTGGGAATCGACCAGCCGCGTGCCCGGCAGCAGCTCCTTGGAGAGAATCTTCTCCCGCAGGATGCTATACGCCTGCTCGTTGAGATTATCAACCTTGAGTATCATAATTTTGGCCTCCGTATTCGGTATGCGAAATATTGTTATAATTCTAAATTAAATTTTACTGCTTGTCAAGCGGTTTTTCATCTTTTTTGTATTTTGCCGCCAGCCGGAGGGCGCGGCGGCCCGCCGATTGGCGCGGCATGCTTGCTTTTTCGGGTGCAATATGAACGGCACATGTACGGCATCCAAGCTGGCAGAGCTACTGAATGTTTCAAAGCCGGGAGCCACATTAAAACTCAACGAACTATTGAGGCAGGGACTGATTACGAAAACGCCAGACCCGAACGACAAACGCAAGAACTATCTGACCGTCAACGAAGAAGCCATTCCGCAGTATAAAGTGTTTCGCCGTCAGGACAGCGAAGCGATCAAACGAATCACAGACCGTTATACGATGGAGGAAATCGGGAAATTTTGCGAAATACAGGATATTATTTCGGAGATCAATTTCGAGGAAATAAATGGAGCGTAAGACAATTCTATAAAACAAAGACGAAACAACTTTTTAGAGGGTGCTATCCTGCCCTCGCTTTTGAAATTTGCCGTGCCGGTGCTGTTGACATTGGTGCTGCAAGCACTCTATGGAGCCGTCGATCTGTTGGCAGTCGGGAAATTCGGAACGACCGCTGACATTTCCACTGTATCCACAGGAAGCCAAACAATGCAGATCGTTACATGTATTGTGACAGGTCTTTCAATGGGAACAACTGTGCTGCTGGGGCAACGCATAGGTCATAAAGACGATGAGGGATCGGCACTGACAGTCGGTACAAGCATTAAGGTTTTCAGTATTCTCGGTATTACACTGAGTTTTGTGATGGTGCTTGCCGCAAAGCCGATTGCCCATTGGATGAACGCCCCCGAAGAAGCCTTTACACAGACCGTTCATTACATACAGATCTGCGGTGGTGGAAGTCTTTATATCGTCGCTTATAATCTGCTCAGTGCCGTTTTTAGAGGAATGTGAGACTCCAAATCGCCGCTCATTTTTGTGTCCATCGCCTGCGTGACCAACATTGTCGGGGATATAACACTAATTGACGGATTCAAAATGGGAGCGGCAGGAGCTGCCATCGCAACTGTAGCGGCACAGGCGGTCAGTGTGGTTCTTTCCCTTATCTTGATTAAGAAAAAAGGCTTGCCTTTTCATTTTGCAAAGAAACATCTTGCCTTTCATAAAAAAACAGCGACAAACATTATCAGGTTGGGTTCGCCGATCGCTTTGCAGGATATGTGCAACGAGGTTTCATCATCCACGGCTCTGACCGTTCCTCTTGTGCCGCCCTCCACGGGGTTCGGATCGTTGCCCATACTGAGGAGCATGATCCGTGTTCTGGGGGGATAGGCTTCCTTGTATCGCTGTGCCTGTCTGTGCAGGCGATCCCAATCGTTCATTCTCGTGTTCAACAGCGTGGATTTCAGTGAGTTTTGTAAGCAGCTCACTCTCGTTGATTGGGAAGCGGACGTCGATTTCGTGACCGGCGTTTCTGATTCTGATTTTGATCATTTCTGTGCATTCCTTTCCTTATACTTATACTAAATGGCCCCCAAACCGAATCTTCGAATTGCCATTGCGTTGCAAATGAGTGCGAACATCCTGGGTGCGACCAGCTCTGTATCGGCAAGGTCGCTGATCGTGATGTGCTTTGTCCCGAGGTAGAGATCCTTGGCACAGCAGAGGAGGGTATACCCGTTCTCGGTGCTGTCCTTCGGCTTGAAGCCGTCGAACTTAATCTCGTTTCTCTCGACGAAGCGTTTGATTTGCATCCACAACTTGTGCTCGGCGGTCAGCAGATAGATCGCCGCCATTAACGCGAAGTTTTTCTTGTTGCGTTTGCGTACGGCCTCGTCGAATACCTGACTGTGTTTTTTGTTTTTGAAGTTCATAGGTAGTTCCTCGTTTTCTCTGATGAATTGATTGAGCCGTCTGTGAAAGGCGGCGTTGTGGATGTCCTTCATGGTTTCGCTCATTACCTCGGATCGGTTTGCTGCTCCGGCAAGGATTCGTTCCTCGATGCAGGGGCAGCTATCAGCTGTGCATTTTCTGCAGTAATACAGGCAGTACCTGCAGTCGCACATTTCTGCTGTGTACGCAAAATGGTGACGCACCATTATACCGCCTCCTTGGGGGAGGAATCTTGGGACGGCTGTCATCATCCGTTCCAACGCTTTTTGCTGGGGTGAATCTGAAAAGATCATTGTCTTGCTCCTTTTCTGTGAAATAAAAAAAAGCCAACCGTTTCTTTTCAAAACGATTGGCTCCGAGGATAACAAAAATCGGCAGATAGTGCTTGTGACTATCTGCCGTTCTTGTTCTGTATTCTGTTGTTACTTGAGTTCGTATCTATCCTCAAAGGGAAAAAACCGATTTTACATCTACGATTTTGAAGCTCCGAAAAACGGCTTTTGGGCAGCAAAAAAGCCCGATAAAATCGGGCTTTTTGCGGGGTACATCTTTTTCGTACCCTCTTGATGGCGGAGTGAGAGAGATTTGAACTCTCGCGCGCTTTTTACACGCCTACTCCCTTAGCAGGGGAGCCCCTTCGGCCTCTTGGGTATCACTCCGAATCAAAAAAACAATATTTTGAAGAAATCTGGCGGAGAGAGTGGGATTCGAACCCACGGCCCGTTGCCGGGTCACTGGTTTTCAAGACCAGCTCCTTAAACCGCTCGGACATCTCTCCGAATGTTGACTGAAATATTTTAGCATATGCATTATGATTTGTCAACCATATTCTTGAAAAAAGCGCAGAGTCAACTGTTTTCCAGAGCGTGAAGCTCTTTCCGGACAAAACGCTCTCTGCCCAAAATGATTTGAACCGTGGCAGTTTACACTGCCACGGTATTCTCTATTCCGCAGAGAGCTCCACCGCGTGGCGCAGAATACTGAACGCCGGAGCCTGCTTCGGCAGGCGCATCCGGAACAGCATCTGCGGATTGCGCGGCTGCGCCAGCTCATTTCCGTCCATATTCTGCATCATGGGTGCCGGAAAAGAGATCGGCTTGAAATCCGGGCCGACCAGCTCCACGGGCTCCCCTGCCGCAAATTTATTGCGCAGCGACAGCGTGGCATTGCCCTCAGCATCGCACTCGGTCACAATGGCGCAGACCTGCCACTGGCGGATATAGCGTGAATTCTGATAATACTGCCCCGGCAGACCGAAGAAGAAGCCGGTCGAATAGTGCCGGTGGGAAACGTGCTCCACCTCGTCGCGCCAGACCGGATCAAGCGGCTGCCCGGCGACGACAGCATCGATCGCGTGGCGATAAGCGCCGGTGACGATGGCCGCATAGTAGGCGGATTTTGCGCGGCCCTCGATTTTCAGGCAGTCCACACCGGCGTCCATCAGCTCCGCAATGTGGTCGATCATGCACATATCGCGGGAATTCATGATATAGGTTCCCTTTTCGTCCTCAAATACGGGAAAATACTCGCCGGGGCGCTTTTCCTCCATCAGCGCATATTGATAACGGCAAGGCTGGGCACAGGCGCCGCGGTTGCTGTCGCGTCCGGTCATGTAGTTCGAGAGCAGGCAGCGGCCGGAATAGGAAACGCACATCGCGCCGTGCGCGAAGGTTTCGATCTCCAATCCGGGCGGTGCGTTTTGCCGGATGACGCGGATCTCCTCCAGAGAAAGCTCCCGCGCAAGGACGACGCGCTTCGCGCCGAGGTCATACCATGCCGAGGCGCAGGCGGCGTTTGCAATGCTCACCTGCGTGGAAACATGGCGCTCGCAGCGCGGCGCATACTTCTCCGCCATCCGGAATACGCCGAGGTCGGCGATGATCAGCGCATCCACGCCGCAGTCATTCAGAAGCTCCAGATGCGCCGGAAGTGCCGGAAGCTCATTGCCGCGCGGCATGGTATTGACCGTAACATGGACCTTCACGCCATGCGCATGCGCATAGCGCACAGCCTCCGGCAGCTCCTCAGGGGAAAAATTCCCCGCAAAGGAGCGCATCCCGAAGCTCGTTCCGGCGAGATAGACCGCGTCCGCGCCGTAGAGAACCGCCATTTTCAGGCGCTCCATATCCCCCGCTGGGGCCAGCAGCTCCGGCTTAGCCATTCTGACTCTCCAAGAAGCGGTTGTGCTCGTCATAGGTTTCGGAGAAGTGGTGATAGCCCGTCGACTCGTCCAGTGCGTAGAAATAGTAATTCGTATCGGACGGGTTGAGTGCCGCGGAGATGCTGTTCAGGCCGGGGTTGGAGATCGGACCGGCAGGCAGTCCCTGACGGGTGTAAGTGTTGTACGGGCCGTCGATCTGCGTCTGCTCGTAGGTCAGAGAACCGGTAATACCGCCAAGGCCATAGATAACAGTGGCGTCGATGTTCAGATAGGGATAGTCCGCCGGACGGCACAGGCGGTTATAGATGACGGAAGCGATGTCCGCGCTCTCCTTCGCACCGGCAGTCTCCTTTTCTACCATGGAAGCGACTGTGATCAGACGATAGACTGTCATCTTATTCGCTTCGATATAGCTCTCGTCATAACCGCGTGCAGCCAGACGGTCGGCAAGGGCGGCGTTCAGCGTTTCCAGCTGAGCCTGCGCATCCTCGGAGAATTTGCGATTGAAGTTAGCAAGGAGCTTGTTCAGCACGCGCTCCGCGTCGTCATTCAGATAGAAATAGTAGGTGTCCGGGAAAAGGAAGCCCTCCAGCCGGTTCTCCTGCCCGTAGGGAATTCCCTCAAGGAACCAGTAATCGAATTCCGTTTCCGCAGCGCATTTCTTCAGTGCGTCGGCGGAACAGACACCCTTTTCCTCCATCAGGCTAAAGATCTGTGCGCAGGTCTTGCCTTCCGGAATTGTGACCGTAATCTCTGTCCGATTCGCGCTGTTCTTACGCATCCCACTGTTGAGAGCGTGATAGTCATAGTTATACTGTAATTGATACGTGCCTGGCGCCATGGAATCGGCGGAATGGGTGAACTTGCAGTAGAGCTTGAAGAGCCACGGATATTTGATCAGGCCCTGATCCTGAAGCATCTGCGCGATGTCGTCCAGCGTCGCGCCGTCTTCGATCGTGACCTGCACCGTATCGGAAGACCGACCAAAGGCCAGAACATCCTCCGCGCACTCCCACGCGACAAAGCCGAGGCCGACGGAGATGAGAGAAACGGCAACGATATAAATCAGAATCTTCAGGAACAGCGGCACGATGCGCTTTTTGCGGCGGCGCGGCTTTTTCTTTTGCGGCACTTCCGGTTCCTCCGTGTAAGCGACCCCGTCGTCGTATTCGCCGTAATCGTCGAAAGCATCTCCGAAATCCGGGTTAAAGTCGTCATTCTGCGATTCCGGCGCACCCTCCTGCGGATAGGGATCGATATTATAGAATTCGGAAGAATCTCCGTATTCGTCATAATCTCTGTTTCGGTCAGTCATATTATACCTCCTGTCTGTAAACGATGCCGGAAGCTACTTTTTGTGCGGCCTCTTCGCCGCGCAGCGCCCGGATCAGTTCCAGTGCAAAGTCGAACGCCGTTCCGGCGGCGCGGCCGGTGATCACGCGCCCGTCCGTCACGGCACCGCAGGTCAGCATCTGCGCACTGCCCATCTCAGCCTCCATGCCGGGATAGCAGGCCGCCCGCTTTCCGTCCGTGATGCCGAGGCTTGCCAGCACCGTCGGCGCGGCGCAGATCGCGGCGACATATTTTCCCTTTTTGTACATCTTCTGGGCAGCCAGAAGCGTTTCCCTGCTTTTGCGGATGGAATCGACGCCGCCCAGTCCGCCGGGCAGGACGATCATATCCGCCATCGTCAGGTCAGTATCCTCGACGATGCAGTCAGCCGTCACGGAGATTCCGTGGCTTCCGGTGATGCACAGCGCACCGAGCCCGGCAAATTTTACGTCCACACCGGCGCGGCGCAGCAGATCGCAGGGGATGATCGCCTCCGCCTCTTCAAAACCGGTTCCAAGAATGATGTATACCATTATGCTTCCTCCAGACAGCGATTGACCAGCGCATAGATCTCAGCGTGAATGTCGTCTATTGTGCGCATTTTTCCGTCCTTTGCGCAGTGGATGATGCTCCAGCCATAATGCCGCGCGGCATCCATGCCGACCTCACGGCACTGACGCAGATAATCCATGTTCTGCTCGTGGATGTCTGCATGCGTGTGCGTGCGTGTTTCGCGCTTGCGGAGCATAACGTCCGTCAGCTCGGTGGGAACGTCGAGATATATGACGAGATCGGGTTTTGGAAGTTCCAGCCGGGTGTATTCAAAGTCCTGAAGCCAGTGGAAGAACTCCTCCCGGCGCTCCGCCGGTTCCTTCGACGCCTGATGTACGGCGTTGGAAGTCGTGTAGCGGTCGGAGAGCATCAGCCCGCCCTGCCGGTAGTAGTCTTTCCAGATCTTCTGATAGGACGCATAGCGGTCGACGGCGTAAAAGGTCGAGGCCGCATAGGCGTTGACGTCCGACGGCTTCGTGCCGAATTCCCCGCCAAGGTACATTCTGATAAGAGCCGAGGATGGCTCGGAATACTGCGGGAACACCATGGTACGGAAATCCACCCCATCGGCCTGAAGCCGTGCGGTGAGCAGCTTGAACTGCGTGGATTTTCCGGAGCCGTCCGTTCCTTCAAATACGATCAGCTTTCCCATAAAAGCACTATCCTTTCCATCTCTTTTTCAGGGCCGCAAAGACAAATTTCGGCAGGCGCATCATTCTTCCGATGCGCCGCGGCTCGCAGATCAGGCGGTAAAGCCACTCCAGTTGCAGCTTCTGCATCCATTTTGGCGCGCGCTTGAGCGTCCCGGCAACGACATCCAGCGTCCCGCCCAGACCGATCATCAGCTTCGCGCCGGACTGCGCCAGATACTTCTGCATAAAATATTCCTGCTTCGGAGAACCCATGCAAACAAAGACGACATCCGGCTTTGCCTCGCGCAGCTTCCGGACGGCCGCTTCGTCCTCTTTGAAATACCCGTCTGCCGTGCCGCAGATGCAGAGCGCCGGATAGCGCTGGCGCAGCTTTTCCGCGGCAAGCTCCGCAATGCCGGGCTTACTGCCGAGCAGATACAGGCGCTTGCCGGTTTCCGTCAGATAAGGAAGCAGCCGCATCGCAAAATCAAAGCCAGCGACCTTCTGCTTGAGCGGCGTGCGCACGAGCTTGGACGCAAGCACCACGCCCGCGCCGTCCGGCAGAACAAGGCCGGCTTTATTGATAAGTGCCCGCAGGCTGTCGTTTTTCAGCGCGTCATAGGCGATCTCCGCGTTGGGTGTGACGCAGTAGGCGGGCGGGCCGTTTTCCAACAGCTTCTGCGCCAGACCGAGGGCTTCGTCCATTGTTACATTGTCATAGAAAACGCCCAGAACCTCGGTTTTCATCCTCGCAGCGCTCCTTTTTCCCTATTTTTGTTATTCTATCACAAATTCATCCGTTTGTCCATTCACAAATCTATTCTGCCCCGCTTGCCGCAACGTAAAAAATAGGTAAAATGCTTGACAATCTTCTGACCTTCAAATAAAATGATGGTATCGACGGGGACGGCAAATATTCTGCTGTCTCTGCCTGTAAATTCTTCCCAACGAATACTAGGAGGAACTGTTTTGGAAGTATTGTTTGAAAATCTGCAAAACCTCTTTGTCGGCGGTGCGTGGAAGCTGCTGGTCATGTGGGTGATCGGCGGCGTGCTGATCTATCTGGCGATCGTGAAGGACATGGAGCCCTCCCTGCTCCTGCCCATCGGCTTCGGCGCGATCATCATGAACCTGCCCGGCATTGTCAACGCCGCGGGCGAGATCGAGAACCTGAAAACGCTGGAGCTGCTCTACAATAACGGCATCGTCAACGAGCTGTTCCCGCTGGTCCTCTTCATCGGCATCGGCGCGATGATCGACTTCGGGCCGCTGCTTTCCAATCCGAAGCTGATGATCTTCGGCGCTGCCGCGCAGTTCGGCATTTTCTTCACTTTCTTCATGGCAAGTCTCTGCGGCTTCAATATCAACGACGCCGCGTCCATCGCCATCATCGGTGCAGCGGACGGCCCGACCTCCATCGTCGTGGCCAACGCCCTCAAGAGCGGCTATATCGGCGCAATTACGGTCGCTGCCTATTCCTACATGGCGCTTGTTCCCATCGTCCAGCCGCCCGTGATCAAGCTGCTTACCACAAAAAAGGAACGCATGATTCGAATGCCCTACGAGCCGAAGAGCGTTTCCCAAACGACGAAGATTCTATTCCCCATTGTCATCACCATCATTACCGGCATTTTCGCGCCTAAGGCGGTGGAGCTGATTGCCTTTTTGATGTTCGGCAATCTCATCCGTGAATGCGGCGTGCTGAACTCCCTCTCCGAAACCGCGCAGAAGGTGCTGGCCAATCTTGTCACCATCTTCCTCGGCATCACGATTGCCGTCAAGATGAACGCAAACGAATTCCTCCGGTTGGAAACGCTGATGATCATGGGCCTCGGCCTGATCGCCTTCATCTTTGACACCGCGGGCGGTGTGCTGGTCGCTAAGTTTATCAACATCTTCCTGCCGAAGGGCAAGAAAATCAATCCCATGATCGGCGCGGCCGGTATTTCCGCCTTCCCCATGTCCGCGCGCGTTGTGCACAAGATGGGACTGAAGGAAGACCCGCAGAATTTCCTGCTGATGCACACCATCGGCGTGAATGTTTCCGGCCAGATCGCGTCCGTCATCGCAGGCGGCCTGATCATGAGTCTGGTCTATCTGATCCACTAAGGAGGTTCGTGTTATGCTGTTTCAATTTCTCGCCGCGGCCGCAGAGGTCGCCGAACGTCCTGCTACGTGGAAAGAATCCCTCAAGCTCATGGGACAGGGTTGGGGCGCGATCTTTATCGTCATTCTCCTCATCATGCTGTGCGTTTTGATCCTGAACGCCGCCTTCCGCCCGAAAAATAAATAACAAAATCGCAGCCCCACTGTACAAGGCATACGGTGGGGCTGTGTATTTTTCGTATTGCAGAAAGACACCCTCCGGCTTTTCCGGAGGGTGTCTTAATTATAGAATCAAATTACAGCTCGTCGTCGGCGTCAAACTCAAATTCGAGCAGCTCGCCGCACTTCGGGCAGTGGATCGACTCATTGAGGAGGGTCTGCTCATCGACGGTCGTGGTTTCGCCGCACTTCGGGCAGGTCACCTCATAGGTGGCGTCCTCATCATAGGCAAAATCATCGCCATTGTCGTCGGCGAAGTCGATGACATCGTCGTCATCATCCTCGTCGTCATCTTCATCCATCAGGAATTCTTCGATGGCATCCAGATCATCCTCGATCTCGTCGAGCTCGTCGGAAACCGCGATCGCGTTTTCCTCCAGATCGCTGATGGAAGAGGTCATGTCCTGCAGCAGATCAACGATTCCGGAGATCATCTTGCCCTCCGGCGTTTCCTTGCTGAGGTTCAGGCCGTCCATCAAGCCCTTCAGATATGCGGATTTTTCAGAGAGTGTCATGTCGTACTCCTTTCCGTGAGCGTCCGATCAGCCCTTGGCGCGGCCAAGATACTCGCCGGTACGCGTGTCAATGGAAATTCTGTCGCCTTCGTTGATAAAGAGAGGAACGCGGACCTCCGCGCCGGTTTCGACGGTCGCAGGCTTGAGGGTGTTGGTTGCGGTGTTGCCTGCCAGACCCGGCTCGGTCTTGGTGACTTCCAGATCGACAAAGTTCGGTGCTTCAACGCTGAACACGCTGCCCTTGTAGGACAGAACGGTGCACTGGTCGTTTTCCTTGACGAAACGGAAGCTGGCATCGAGAATGTCGGCGTTGACCGGTGTCATCTCGTAGGTTTCGTTATCCATGAAGTAGTACAGGTCGCCGTCGTTGTAGGAATAGTCCATCTTGCGGCGCTCAATATAAGCGGTGGGATACTTATCGTTGGGGTTGAAGGTCGTTTCGGTCACGCCGCCGGTGATAACATTGCGCATTTTTACGCGAACGAACGCCGCGCCCTTGCCGGGCTTGACGTGCTGGAACTCGATGATCTGCATGACCTTGCCGTCCATGTCGAAGGTAACGCCGTTTCTAAAATCGCTGACAGAAATCATATTGCTTGTCCTCCTATTTTCCCCCTCTGCGGGAAAAATGATTCATAAAATACGATTATATTCTAACCGATGCGCGTGAAAATTTCAACCCTTTTCCTGAATTTCCATCACAGAATCAGCAAATCTTTCGGGCTGTGGGTAATATCGCGGCAGCCGTTCTCCTCGAAAATGGCCACATCCTCGATGCGGACGCCGAATTTGCCGGGCAGATAGATGCCGGGCTCGGCCGAGCAGACCGTGTGCAGCGGCATAGGCTCGGTGTTGCGCTGGTTGCAGTTGGGTGCCTCGTGGATCTCAAGGCCGAGACTGTGGCCGTAGCTGTGGCCGAAATACTCGCCGTAGCCGGCTGCCTTGATCACATTGCGCGCCGCGGTGTCGACTTCCTTGCCGCTCACGCCTGCCCGGCTGGCCGCCAGGCCGGCAAGCTGCGCCTGAAGCACAGTGTTGTAGACCTTCTTCATTTCGTCCGTGGCGTAGCCCAGCGCGACGGTGCGGGTCATATCGGAGCAGTAGCCCTGATACAGAACGCCGAAGTCCATCGTGATGAAGTCGCCCTTCCGGAGCTTGCGGTCGCCGGGGACGCCGTGCGGCATACTGGTGTTCGGACCGGAAACGACGATGGGGTCAAAGGAAAGCCCCTCGCCGCCGTTTTTATACAGGCAGTAGATCAGCTCGGCGCACAGCTCCTTCTCTGTCATTCCCTCGTGGATGCGGGTGCAGACTTCCGTGAACGCCTTGTCCGTGATCTCCTGCGCCTTGACCATGCGGTCCAGCTCCCACGGCTCCTTACTCGCGCGGAAAGCATTGAGCGCCTTCTGTACGGGCTTGAGCGCGGCGTGCAGGGCTTCTTCGTAGCTGTGGAACTCGCCCGCTGTGATATAGTCTTCCTCATAACCGAGGCTCTTTACGCCGAAATCCCGGATGGCTTCATTCAGACAGGCGACATAGCCGCCGCGGGTGACGATGTCGATCACTTCAAAGTTTTTGATGTTGTTCTGCGCGGATTCGATATAGCGGCTGTCGGTAAAGTAGCGCGCGCCGGTTTTGCCGACGATGGCAACGCCCTCGGCGATGTCAAACTCCGCAGCGTACATCCGGTTATAGCGCGAGGTCAGCAGGATCGCATCCGAATTGTAGGTCAAAAGGGAACGATATTTTTCCAGATTGGTCATGATGTAACTCTCCTTTTCTTTGCCATGGCAAGAAACGGCACCTCAAAAACGTGGCGCAGCTTCAGCCAGACAGTATGATTATGGATCGAACGAACCTGAAGCGAGGTAATGCCTGCCAGATTCGCACCCAGCGTGTCCGTAAAGGTCTGGTCGCCGACGAGCGCGGTTTCCGATTTGGACGCACCATAGCGCCGCAGCGCTTCGCGGATGCCCTTGGTAAACGGTTTCTTTGCCCGCGTGACGCAGTCCACGCCATACTTTTCGGAAAAATCCGGCACGCGGCGGCGCTTGCTGTTGGAAACAATGCACAGCTGCACGCCGGCGGCTTTCATCCCGGCAATCCAGTCCAGCAGTGGCTGTTCCGGCTCGTCGGTTGTGTAAGGAAGCATCGTATTGTCAAAATCCATCAGGAGCAGGTCGATCCCCTTACTGTGCAAAAACTCCGGCGTGATGTCCGTCAGATTGCGGAGCAGAAACTTCGGTAAAAAAGACAGCATAAACTACCCAACATTTCCATAAATAATTCTAGGATATTATACCACCGGAACGGAGGTTTGTCTATTGCCTATCCCCCTCTATTTTGCAGCGGATTGTGAAGAAATTGTAACAATTTCAGGCACGCACGACCGAGCCCTGACCGGCTACGGCGTTTTTTCAGACGGAAGCGTCCGTACCCCGCCGGAAAGTGTCCCGGCACTGGCAGTTATAGACGACGCTTTCCTGTCAAAGTATGCGCCGGACGAATCCGTATTGGACACGCTCGCCGCCGCCTGCGGGCAGGGATGCTTCTTCGATTTCGTCCGGCCGATGGCCGCGCTGCACCGGGCGCTCGTCCACGGCCTGCAGGAACGCCTGCCGCAGGCTGTGCCTATCTTTCTGCCGGAGGCTTATCATGCGCTGGCGCCGAACAGCGTATGCGTTCTCTCCCGCGCCGTACCATGCAACCACTGGGCGCGCTATCTGGAAGAAAAAAGCGCTGCCTATCCCGCCGGCTGGTGTCTGGAGCTGATCCCTTGGAGCCGCACCTTTCTACGGCGCGGGAAGACGGCAGAAGTACGGCGGCTCCCCTACGCCTGCTGCGAGGTGGAAGCGCGCGGCGGAGAACTTCGCTATTTTGACACGCCGGAAACGCTGCAGCTGCGGCTGGCGATCGCGGAGAAATACGGCTGCTGCGCGGCAATCGGCCTTTACCGTGAACTGAAAGCGCTTGCGTAAATTGCAGAGCAATATGGACAAACGTGGAAGTCCCCTGTGGCCCGATGGCCACAGGGGACTTTGTATGAACAGTCTGCAATATCTCACAGGCCATCATTACGCTCTGGGATGATACTTATTATAGACATTTTTCAGATTCTGCTTGATGACCTGCGTATAGATCTGTGTGGAGGAAATATCGCTGTGCCCCAGCATCTCCTGCAAAGAGTGCAGATCCGCGCCGTTCTCCAGAAGATGGGCGGCAAAGCTGTGCCGCAGCGTGTGCGGGGTGATGTCCTTGTCGATCTGCGCCATCTGCTGATAGTGCTTGATGATCTTCCAGAAGCCCTGACGGGTCATGCGCTCGCCGCTGAGATTGACGAAGAGCGCTTCCTCCGCCGGGTCGGACACCATCTTGGGGCGGATGTCCGTCAGATAAGCGCTCAGCGCCTTGACTGCGGCCGGATAGATGGGAATGATGCGGAATTTGTCATGCCCCTCGCACTTGACAAAGCCGCCCGCCAGACTGACATCGGAAACGTTCAGCGCGATCATCTCGCTCACGCGCATCCCGGTGGCATAAAGCAGCTCCAGCATGGCCTTGTCGCGGTAGCCCTTGACGTCCACGCACTTCGGCTGCTCAAGAAGCAACTCGACCTCTCGGCCAGTCAGGATCTGCGGGAGCTTTTTCTCCGCCTTTGGCTGCGGAATGTTATGTACGGGGTTTTCCGACATCAGGCTGGTATCCACGCAGAAGCGATAGAAGCTCTTGAGAGAGGCGATGGAACGCGAGATCGTGGCGGGGGATTTTCCCGCGTTGATCAGGTGCTGCACATAGCGGCAAATGCACTCGCGGTCGCAGGCATCAAGCGGCAGCTCTTCGACATCCTGAAGATAGGCGTTGAACTGCCGGATGTCACGCATGTAAGAGGCCACCGTGTTCGCGGATGCGTGCTTCATATTCAAAAGATAGCTTTCATACGCTGACACAAGGTTGACCATCCTACACTTACCTTCTCATTTCATCATTGGAATTAACGGCGCAATAAAATAAGGAAACAGGAGATACTGTACCAGAAACAGCAGAGGCATTACCGCGCTTCTGCACACGCAGCGAAAAAAAGCTGCATGCCCTGAAAACTGCCAGACGGCCAGAACCGCGAAAAGAAGCATACGCGGCAAAAGCAGCCAGTAGGAGAACCACAGCCCGGATATGCCCCACGCCTGCCAGCAGACGCCGGAGCAGAACACAGCGGACATCGCTTCCAAAAAACCGACACCAAGAAGCGCAGGTCGCAGCGGGCGGAAGCAGGCAGCAAACAATACACCGGAAAGAACGGCTGCGGGAAACAGCATCCGCGCTGCGCTGCCAGCCCCGGAAAGGGACGCAGGGTCGGAGGCCCATGTCAGAACCGGGGTGCTCCCATTCGCCAGAAAAAAGCCGCAAAGAGCGCCGGCAAAGAAAGTCAGCATAAAAAATATGCCGCACAAATCGCCGGCAGTTCTGACATTTCCCGAACGGAACGCGGCGCTCAAAACGCCTGCCTCCCAATTGGGGCTATATCTTGTGGCAGAAACGGAACGCAGTCACAATTTATGCCAAAAATATTATTTCTACCAACTTTTATCTCTCTGTGTTTGATACTATACTCTAAAATCCCGCAGATTTCAATACTATTTTGAGATTTTTCAAAAATTTGTCTATTATGCACATATTTTATGTAAACGTTGTTATGTAAACTTCGAAACTGCGATGCGGCAGTCGCGGGTGTTTTCCTCTGCCGCACGCAATATCTTGTATATAGCACCTTTTGCTGCCCTCCAAATCTTGTGATTCTTCCGTTTTGCAAGTTCTCTTGCATTTTACCATTTTCGATTGTGCCGTATTTTCTCTTTGTTGAATCAGCCAAATTTTCGTTTTTTCTTTTTCACGCTGCCCAGAATGCTTCCGACTACACCTCCGGCCAGAATGCTCATCAGGATCGGCAGAACATCCGTGTACCCCACGCCAAAGAACAGAAGATTTCCGAGCAGCAGCATCACGGCATAGATCGCTCCGCCCAGTATCCCACGGAGCAGTTTTTTCTCCTCTGCCCGCGCGGCAAGGATGGCACAAGCCGCCAGACTGACCGCACCTACGGTGATCGCAGCAAGCAGGCCGGTCTTTTCTTCCGGAATTGAGCCGCCCTCCATCAACGCCGCGAAAATCGCTGTCAGTCCGAAGGTCAGCGCCAGCATGCCGAGGATCAGGAACAGCAGTCCCCTGCCCCCGCGTTTTGTCGTAACGGTAGTCCCCTTTTTCTTCATTTCCGTTTCCCCTCCTTTGAGTACAACCTATGCCGCATTCTGCGTTGACATTCCTGCTTTTCTTCTGAATTCGAAAACGGCGCGAGATGCGGCACATCGCCGTACCTCGCGCGCAAAATGGCGTCACACGTATTTTTTCGCGATTCGGAAAATAGTCCTTGATTTTTCAGAAGAATATGGTATAATAGATTTCGCTATGGAGGCTTAGCTCAGCTGGTTAGAGCGCCTGCTTCACACGCAGGAGGTCGATGGTTCGAGTCCATTAGTCTCCACCAAAAGCACCTGCAGCAGGCAGGTGCTTTTTATAGTTTAAGGTTAAGAAAGGGTCAGGCTCATCGCCTGACCCTAATTTTATGATAGGTCCCATGCAAATATGCGGACCGTTTGCAAAACGGCCAGCACGTTTGGAATTATTCGATCATGCCGTATTTTACCTTGATGCGGTCAAGTTTTTCCAGCATTGGCTCGGCAAGAATCAAAAGGAAGATCACCGTTGCCGCTGCATGGACGCAGTCTACACTGAAGCCGGAAATATAGTAAGTCAGAAGGACCTTCCAATTGATCTCCTGTGATGCCATCAGCGCAGAAGCCGGGTTCATGATGCCGCCATAGATCACGATCGCGGAAATTGCGCCGAATACCGCAAGCGCGCCGCGCGTGCGGCGGAGCAGACCTTTACGGAACAGAACGCCTGCGAGGAAGCCGATCAGGCCCATGGCAAACATCTGATACGGCGTCCACGGCCCCTGTGAAAAGAAAATATTTGACAGGAGCATGGACATCGCGCCGACCAGAAATCCCGATTCCCCGCCAAAGGCAACGCCGGAAATGATGGTCAGCGCCATTACCGGCTTGAACTGCGGCAGCATAAAGAAGGCTGCGCGGCCCGCCACGCTCATGGCGCACAGCACCGCGATGACGACCAGCTCACGCGCCTGCGGCCTGCGGCCCTCAAATACGAGGAAAAAGGGCAGCATACACTCCAGCATCACAAGCAGGGATGTGAAGTAATACTTGCGATTGCCGAAATAGCGTGTTCCGACAAAGAGCGTCACCGGGATCAGAAGCACGATCATGATCGCCGCAGTAAGGGTCCGCTTCGTCAGCTTCTTCTTCTCACGCTGCTGCACGGGCGGCGGAGAGCGCCGTCCGATCGCCGCAACCAGTATGAACAGAGCGGCAATGAATACGGCATAGAGAAAGAGCTGATTCCGAGCAAGGCCGGAGAGGTTTCCACCGCCGATCAGCGCGGTCAGATCGGTCTTACCGATCGCCTGAAGAAAAATCACAAGGGCAACCAGCCCGGAAACCGCTGCAAGCACTTTTCGCCAGACCGGGAGCTTGGGCGGCTGCCATGCCGAACTCCGTAACTGCGGCGCAGGCAGCGGCTGAGCTTCTTCCGCAAGCGAAGCATCCTGCGGCACCTCGCCGCCGATGCAGTACATAACGTCTTCCGCCGTGACGGCCTTTGGGAAAAACTCCCGTGCCATCCGGTTGGCCGAGGTGGTATAAAAGCTGTTCCCGGAAAAGAACTCCCGCGGAGAGGCCTGTGTGACGATGTTCCCGTCGAAAAAGAGCGCGCAGCGGTGCGCATAGCGCGCGCAGAATTCCACGTCGTGGCTGACCATTAGAATCGTCACGCCGCTCTGCGTCAGACTTCGTAGAATTTGCGCAAGCTGCTGCTTGAATTCCGCATCCAGACCCTTGGTCGGCTCGTCCAGCAGCAGGATCTCCGGTTCGACCAGAAGCAGCTTGCACAGCGCGGCGCGCTGCTGCTCACCGCCGGAGAGATCATAGGGATGCCGGTCGAGAAGCTCGCCGAGACGGCAGAGAGACACTGCGCGGGCAACAGCCCTCTCCTGTTCCGGGCGCGGCACAGACCTTCCGTCGAACCCCTCGAACAGATCCTCGCGTACGGTTTTTTTCACAAAAAGCGACTGCGGATCCTGCGGCAGGAGCGCCAGCGTACCGTTTTTGGCGACCTCCCCGCGGTAGGGCTTCAGAAGTCCGGCCAGCAGACGAAGGCTCGTCGTTTTTCCGGTACCGTTCCCGCCAAGGAGGGCAACAAACTCCCCTTTCCCAACCTCCAGAGTCAGTCCTTTGACGACATCCGGTGCATCTTTTGCATAGGAAAACCAGACGTCCTGCGCGCGCAGGGCCGGTTCCCCGCACGGCGGGATCGTCTCTGCCGGGAGAGGCTCAGACGGGTGCGACGCGCACCAGCCGTGCAGAAAGTCGCGTCCTTCGCGGACGGTTACGGGGCAGGGCGTGCTGCTCTGCACGCTCGCCCAGACCCGCATCGCGGCAGGCATCGCCAGAAACATCCCGCTCCCGCGCTCCCGCAGGCTGCGCCCGACCTCGTCCGCCGTCCCGCAGGAGAGGATACTTCCCTGCTCCATGACAGCCACGCTGCCAGCCAGCGGCAAGGCTTCCTCCAGCCGGTGCTCCGTCAGGAGAATGGTCGTTCCTAATTCGCGGTTGATCTTGCCCAGAACGGCGAGAAAATCCGATGCCGCGATCGGGTCGAGCTGGCTGGTCGGCTCGTCGAGGATCAGCGCCTTTGGCTGCATGACCATCACGGCGGCGAGGTTCAGGAGCTGTTTCTGTCCGCCGGAGAGCGAAGCCACGTCGCGATAAAACCACTCTTGGATCCCGAAAAACGACGCCATCTCCGCAACGCGGCGGCGGATGGTCGGCGTATCGCAGCCAAGGCTTTCCAGTCCGAAGGCGAGCTCATGCCACACCTTGTCGGTGACGACCTGCTCCTCCGGCGACTGCTGCACAAAACCGATCTCTGCCGACTGGCGGCGCGCGGAAACCTGCGCAAGCGGTTCACCGCAGAACAGGATCTCCCCGCTTTTGCTGCCGTGCGGCGCAAGGACCGTCTTGAGCTGACGCAGAAGCGTGGATTTTCCGCAGCCGGACGGGCCGCAGAGCACCACAAAATCGCCCTGCGCGACGGTGAGCGACACATTCCGCAGCGCATAGCGCTCCTGCTCCGGATATTGAAAACTGAAATCTGAAATTCTGAAAATATCCTGCATCTTCATGCCCTCGCTTCGCGTTTCCGCCAGACCAGACGGGAGTAACATTCCATCAGCACCGGCGTCAGGCACAGAAGCAGATAGACGACCTGAAAACTGACCGTAATGGGCAGCCAGGGGGCGCCTCTCAGCATGGGGCTATAGCTGAAGGACATTCCGTGCGCCAGCGCCCCCGCCGCGACGTACACGCCGCAGAAGCTGAGCCAAAGCATCAGCGCGCGGTCGCGCGCGTCAAAGCGGTAGATGGAAAAGGCCGTGCGTCCCGGCTCGCCATAGCCGCGGCTGCGCATACTGTCCGCCGTCGTGATCGCGTTCTCCAGCGCCCACGTAATGACGATAGAAAAGATCTTTATCGCCGTTTTCAGGCGGGCGAACAGTTTTCCGGAGGAAACGTCGCGACCAAGACAGCGCTGCGCGTCCGCAACAACGCCGAACTGCTGCTTGAACCGCGGCACGAAGCGCAGCGCCATGCTGAGAACCAGCGACAGCGCCGGGATTAGGCGGCCGAACAGATAGACGAATTTATCGGAGGTCACAACGGCATTGTAGCAATAAAACCACATCAGCACCGCCGCAAGCATTGCCGCAGCGGCAAGGCCGTAGAGAATGCTCTCCAGTGTCAGTGGGTTGCCGTTCGGAAAATATGCCAGAATCGTCACGCCATAGTGATTGAACGCCGGATTGACGACCGCCGCCAGCAGCATGAGCGGCAGCATCCAGCGAAGCTGAAAGCGCAGCGCGCTTCTGCCGCCGAGCAGCGTCGCGTACGCACAGGCGCACACCAGAGACACCGCTAAACTCACCGGGTGCCGGAAGATCATGGAAAACACCAGCACCAGCGTAAAATACAGGAAATTGACCGCCGGATGACAGCGGGAAAAGGTATCGCGCATGGTTTCACTCCTGCGTCGGATTATCCCATGGAGCCTCCGACGTCTTTGCCGTAATTGCAGGTATAGACAAAACAGATCTCGTCGCCCGGCTGAATCTCATAACGTGAGCAGCCATAGTTCGGGTACCAGCCATTGACCCGGTACATCCAGCCGGAGCCGCTTCCGACATCAAATTCGTAGAGATTGGCGATTCCCTCGACATAGGCAGAGTTATAGTCTGGCGTCCAGCTTGCCTCCATATGGATGCCGTAATCGCGGCAGGCACGCTGCAGGAGGTCAAAAACACTCTCTCCCGCAGAAAAGGAAAATGTTGTCGTTCCGAGAATCACACCGTTGGAGGGTACGATTGCTACCTTGTCCGGGTCACAGAGGTCCATATTGTTCAGGATTGTTCCGCAGGTGATGCTAAGCGTGCAGGTCTGTATCGTTGTGGTATCAACTGTTGCCACCTCCGGCTCCACCGGCTTTGGCTTATCCTCCGGAATAGGGTCGGTCTGGTAGCGATCCTTCGTCGGCTCCGTCAGGGCTTCCGTTTCGGAGGATTCCTCCTCTGTCGGCATCTTCTGTGAGCTTTCCGGCTCCGTCGTCGGCGCGGTGCTCTCCGAAGGTATTTCTTCGCTGGGCGCTGGTTCGCCCTGGCTTTCCGACGGTGTTTCCGGCTTCCAGCCGCGCGCACCGGGCGAATTGCCGCCGTACCAGAACGCTGCGGCCAGCACCGCAAGAGCCAGCAGCGGAATCAATATTTTCCATTTATTCTTTTTCAGCCATTCTTTCATAAAGCACCTCAGCAGCACATAAATTGACAAAAAACACGGCCCAGTCCGGCCGTGCAGAAAGGCACGCCGGCTTCGGGGATGGCGAAAGCCGAGCCCGCAGCGTCCGGCGTATCTGGCTTATCCCGCTCCCGCGGGCTTCACAGTGACCGTCTCGTGGGGGTTTGCACCCCGTTCCGCCGCCGGCTGCTCGCCGGGCGCGCTGCGCAAGATTTATTGTTCGTAGTTATTTTACTCTTAACCGCAGAAAAAAGCAAGAAAAATTCCCGCAGTCGATCTGTTTCCCAGAGAAAACTGCGGAAAGAGCTCTTCTTTTCAAATTTTGAATTTGTTTTGATTTCGTTCACAGATTCTTCAAAAGTGTCCAATATACTGTGATTGTAAGGTCGATTGTGACATCGAACTTGCAAGTCCATCTTTTCATTTATCTCTCTTTTTATTTTCCCCTCTCTCAGTTCTGTAGTGAATTCCCGTCTGGTCAACCCCCTCGACCAGACGGGAATTCCATTTTTTATCGCTCGTAATCGAATTCAAAGTCGTAAATGCTGACCGTATCGCCGTCCTGGATCCCCATTTCCTCCAGCCGCTGGAACAGACCGCTCTTGCGCAGCTGGCGGTCGAAGTACATTCTCGACTCGTAATCGGCGAAATTGATGTCCGCAATGAGCTGCTGGAGCCATTTGCCGGACACGACCCACAGGTCGTCCATCTGCTCGATCTTGAGTTCCTCGGCGTCGCCGGCCTCGGCCAGCGGCTTGACATATTCCGGTTCATAGATCGTGACCGGCGGGAGCGTGGAGAGCTTCCCGGCGATCGCCCGGACCAGCTGGCGCGTGCCCTGCGTCGTTGCCGCAGAGATCTCATAGAAGGGATAGCCGCGTGCTTCCACATAGGCGCGCAGGCGCTCCAGGTTATCGCTGCCCTGCGGAATGAGGTCGCATTTGTTTGCCGCGACGATCATCGGACGCGAGGCAAGCTCCTCCGAATACTCCGCGAGCTCGGCGTTGATCTTTTCAAAGTCCTCGATCGGGTCGCGGCCCTCGCTGCCGGAAACGTCCACAATATGCACAAGCAGACGGCAGCGATCAATATGCCGCAAGAAATCGTGACCAAGGCCTGCGCCCTCCGCCGCGCCCTCAATGATGCCGGGAATATCCGCCATGACGAAGGACACGCCCTCTTCCACATAGATCACACCAAGGTTTGGGTACAGCGTGGTGAAATGGTAGTTCGCGATCTTTGGCCGCGCGTTGGATGTCACGGAAAGAAGCGTGGACTTGCCGACATTCGGGAAGCCGACCAGACCGACGTCCGCCAGCAGTTTCAGTTCCAGAATGACCTCATGCTCCTCGCCGGGCAGGCCGGATTTCGCAAAACGCGGCACCTGCCGCGTCGGCGTGGCGAAATGCTTGTTGCCCCAGCCGCCGCGTCCGCCCTTGCAGAGAATAAAATCCGCATTGTCGGACATATCCTTGATGACCTCATTGGTCGCCGCATCGCGCACGACCGTGCCGCGCGGGATCTGAATGACCAGATCTTCCCCGCGCTTGCCGCTGCACCGTGCGCCTTGTCCGTCCTGTCCGTTTGGTGCGGTGTACTTGCGCTTATAGCGGAAGTCCATCAGCGTGGACAGATTGTCGTTGACACGCAGGACGATGTTGCCACCCTTGCCGCCGTCGCCGCCGTCCGGGCCGCCCGCCGCGACGTATTTTTCCCGGTGGAAGGCCACCGCGCCGTTGCCGCCGCTGCCGGCCTTGACGAAAATTTTAACTTTATCTACAAACATTTAAGACTCCCCTTTCAGATGCAGCTCATAAAACGCTGCGTCAAAGGTTTCGCTGCCGTCTAGCTTGCTGTACTGCCCATAACGGACGAGATGAAATCCGCACTTGCGGATAACGTTTCCGGAAGCAGCGTTTTCAAGTGCGTGCTCTGCGGCAAAATCGTTGATGTCCAGCTCCCGGTGTCCCCAGGAAAGCATCGCCTTTGCTGCCTCTGTAGCATAACCCCTGCCCCACATATCGCGGCGGAGGTTATAGCCCAAATGATAAAGCCCGTCTTCGCCCGGACCGATGCCGCCTGCGCCGATCAGCAGGCCGTCCTCCTTGCGGTAAAATCCGAATTCCAGATTCTCCGGGCGGAGGGAGGCGATCCATTTCTGCGTTACGGAAAGATCGCGGTGCAAAGGATAACCCAGATAACGGTTGACCTCCGGGTCACTTGTCCAGATAAACATCGCCGGGGCATCTTCCAAAGCGACCGGCTTTAGGATCAGGCGTTCCGTTTCAATATGGTACTGCACAGCTATGTCCTCCTCATAAAAAAATCCCGAACATAAGGGCTTATGTTCGGGATTCCGTATTGCATCTTACTGCTCCACTGCGTAGACAGAGCACATCTTGCGATCCTTGCCCAGACGCTCGAACTTGACGTGACCGTCGATCTTTGCGAACAGGGTGTCGTCGCTGCCGATACCGACATTGGTGCCGGGATGAATGTGCGTGCCTCTCTGGCGAACCAGAATGTTGCCCGCGAGGACGAACTGACCGTCCGCGCGCTTCACGCCCAGTCTCTTGGACTCGGAATCACGACCGTTCTTGGTGGAACCGCCGCCCTTCTTATGCGCGAAGAACTGAAAACCCATTTTCAGCATTTGTTACACCTCCAAAACTTCGATATAATCCGGATAATCGTCCCGCAAGCTGCACATCGTCAGCATAAAGCCGGTCAGAACCGCCTGAACGGCGTCCTCGTCGTCGCAGGCTGCGGGAAGTGTGAGGGTAGCACGCGGCTCGTCCTGATTCATTTTGACGTTTGCGTGGTTGCCCAGCACGTCATTGATCGTACATTCCGCAAACTGAACCGCAGAGGAAACGGCTGCGCACACGATGTCGCTGCCTTCCTCGGCATAGCCGCTGTGTCCCGAAACGGAGAATCCGTTGATTCTGCCGTCATGATTGAAAATTTCTACTTTTGTCATTACACAGAGATCTTCTCGATCTGCACCTTGGTGTAAGGCTGTCTGTGACCGCGGATGGACTTGGAGTCCTTCTTCGGGCGATACTTGAAGACGACGACCTTCTTGGACTTGCCGTTCTTCAGCACCTTGGCCTCAACCTTCGCGCCGTTGACCACGGGAGCGCCGAACTTGGAATTTTCACCGTCGACGACTGCCAGAACCTGATCGAAGGTCACGGTTTCTTCAGCCTCAACGCCCAGCTTTTCGACGTAAATGACGTCGCCTTCCTTGACGCTGTACTGCTTACCACCGGTAACGATAACTGCCTGCATTTCTTTTGCACCTACCTTTTTTGTAGTCTCGCTCTGGAGGTGTGAGGGCATACCTCAACTTCTACCTCTTCGACGCGGCTTGTCTATCATAGCATTTCCCGGCAAAAAAGTCAAATACTATTTGACCAAAATCAAAACTTTTGTTATAGTATTTTTGAAAAAATCGAAAAACGGTGATCGCATTGAAAAGATTTCTGGCTTTTGTTCTTCTTCTCGCACTTTTCCTGACCGGCTGCCGCGCGCAGGCGCCGGAACAGACCGAGTTTTTTGCCATGGATACGCTAATGAATCTCAAACTCTGGGGCGATCCGGACGGCAAAGCCGCGCGCGAGGTCGTGCAGACGATCAACGCGCTTACCTCGGCGCTTTCCGTGACGGATGCGCAGAGCGAAATCGCCCGTCTGAACGAAACCGGCAGCGCCGCGCTCTCCGAAGAAACGGCTGCACTGCTTGCCGCCGCACTGGAGCTCTCGCGAAGGACGGACGGCGCTTTTGACCCGACGGTCTATCCCCTTGTCCTGCTCTGGGGCTTCACGGGAGAAACCCAAGCCGTCCCCGGCAGCGCGGAGCTGCAAAGAGCCCTCGCCGCCGTCGGAACGGAAAACGTCCTGCAAAGCGGCCAAAATGTCACCCTCCGGAACGGCGTCATGCTGGACTTCGGCGGCATCGCCAAGGGTTACGCCGCAGAGAAATGCGCCAAATTGCTGGAAGCCGCCGGGATCGAAGCGGCCCTCCTCTCCCTCGGCGGAAACGTGCAGACCGTCGGCACGAAGCCGGACGGCTCTGCATGGGCCGTCGGGATCGCCGACCCGGAAAACCCCACGCAGGCGATCGCCACCCTGACCTTCACAGGCTCCTTGGCACTTGTGACCTCCGGGGGCTATCAGCGCTATTTTGAGGAAGACGGTGTGCGCTACCACCACATTCTTGACCCGAAAACCGGCTATCCTGCGCGAAGCGGCCTTGCCTCCGTTACGATCCTAGCGGAAAGCGGGACGCTTGCCGACGCGCTATCCACGGCGCTTTTCGTCATGGGGCTGGACGCCGCCGCGGAATTCTGGAGGGGCTCCGACGATTTTGAAGCGGTCTTTGTGACAGACGGCGGAAAGATCTATGCAACACAGGACGCGGCTTCTCTGCTCGGCGGCTGTGAATTTGAGGTGATCTCCCGATGAAAACCAGAACGTGGCTGCTGATCTTCGGCACGCTCGCACTCGTCTGCGCGGCGGCGCTTTTTCTCCTTCGTCCGGCGCAGGCCGCGCAGGCACAGATCCGCTCCGACGGCAAGCTCATTGCCACAGTCGATCTTTCAAAGGATGCGGAGTACCGCATCGACTACGGTGACGACTGGAACGTCGTCGCCGTTCGCGACGGGAAAATTTTCGTGGAATCGTCCAGCTGCGCCAATCAGGACTGCGTCCGCCGCGGCGCGGCAAACGGCGGCGCGCCCATCGTCTGCCTGCCGAACCGGCTGGTCATTGAGTTTTCCGCAGAAAGTAACCTCGACGCGCTTCTGGGATAGCGTAAAATATTGTAAAGCGGCTGTCTTTCAGACAGCCGCTCAGCTTGTCAAAAAAGTCCTTTTGGACTTTTTTGACAAGCTGCCTGCAAAATTGCAAAATCAATATTTGTAGTATTATTTTGCAATTTTGATCGCTGCGGCGGGTTATTGAACGCGAAAGGGAACCCTGACGGTTCCCTTTCACACTATTCTTCCCTCCGAAACTTTCGGCTGGATAGGTTTTTTGACAGTCTGAGCGGCTGTCTTTCAGACAGCCGCTTTGTGTATGGTGTATGGTTATGCTTAAATCACGCGTGCTCCCGCCTTCTTGCGAAGATAAAGGATCAGCAAGGCGATATTTCCGATAAACGAAAGAGCGGAAATGCCCAGACCGACCGTCGCGAGAATTCTGAGGCTGTGAATCTCGTTTTTTTGTGAATGATTCACATCGCTCAGTCCCTGCATTTCGTCACTATTCACTTTGTTTTGCGCTGCAATTTCATCCCTCAGCGCCTGCAGTTCGCTCTTTAGGTCGCTGATCTCGTTGTGCAGCTCGTCGATGTTCTCCTTCGTAGAAGATTCCAACGCCTTGATGTCGGAGTTCAGCAGTTCGTCCGCCGCCTTGTAGGCCTTGGTCAGCGCCGCGATGGCCGCGTTCAGCCTCTCCATCGTCGCTGTGTCACCGTCCGTCGTCGCCTTGGAAAGGTCACTGATTGCCTGATTCAGATTCTTCTGGACGGTGTCGATCGCAGTCTGAAGGGCCTCATCGGCCTTGACCAGCTTCAGTTCCAGCGCTGTGAGCCTTGCATCAACCGTCTGAATGTCGGCCTTCAGCAGGTCGTCCGCTGCCTGATAAGCCGCAGTCAGGTCGTTGATCGCCTGCTCCAGTGCTTCCGCGTTTGCCGTGTCGCCTGTCTCAATCAGCTTGTTCAGCGCTTCGACGGCATTATCCAGATTCTCCTGCACTGCGTCAATAGCAGCTCGCAGCGCTTCGTCCGCTGCGGTCAGCTTTGTTTCCAGCGCGGTCATATCACCGGAAAGCTCCGATTTCAGCAGCTCGTCGGCCGCCTGATAGGCGGCAGTCAAATCGGAGATTGCCTTAGCCAGCGCGTCGGCGTTCGCCGTATCGCCATCTTCGATCTTCTTCGTTAAATCCGCGATCGCCTTGTCCAGATTCGCCTGTACTGCATCAATGGCGGCTTGCAGCGCTTCGTCCGCCGCGGTCAACTTTGTTTCCAGCGTGGTCATATCACCGGAAAGCTCCGATTTCAGCAGCTCGTCGGCCGCCTGATAAGCTGCGGTCAGGTCGGCAATTGCTTTGTTGATTGCCTCGGTCTGTCCCTCTTCTAGCGCTTTTTTCAGGTTTGCGATGGCCGTTTCCAGATTGCCGCCGGTCTGCTCGATCAGCGCGCGCACCTGCGGCTCGGTCAGGGCGAAGATGGCCGTGACCTCGTTGGAGTCCGCACTGCGGTTCTTGCCTTCCAAATCCTGGGCCACGACGACGAAGCTGGCCGTCAGATCAGTGCACTTATAGGTGAAACTTGTTTGATTGGTACCGCGGATAAGCTCCCGTTTTCCTCCGTCCGTGCGGAAAATCTGGAAGAATGTGGTGGGAATACGCCCCTCCTGATTCGGCGGTGCGGTCCAGGAGAGAACCACCTCGCTCGGATTGCCCGTATAGGTACATTTCAGGTCGCTGACGAAGGCCATGGGTGCGGAGACGTTCTTGACGGCATAGCCGACGAAGGGAACGTCCTTGAACAGGCTGTCGGCAGGCTCGGTCTTCCAGCCGATGAGCTGCCAGTCAAAGCCGTAATTCGTCCGGTCGGCGTCCAGATTCTGCACGGAGCCGCCGGTCTGGGTGGTCGTGACCTGCGCGGTAGACACGCCTCTCGAGCGCAGAGAGGACAGGCTGGAGCTGACGCCCACGGACGCGCCGAAGCCCATAAAGCTCGACCCGACAGAGACGGACAGATTGACGGACACACCGTCCGACGCGGTCTTGCTGCGCTCCGTGCCGACGGAGGTGCTGTAGGCCAGCTGGGAGGTGCCGCCGGAATGGGACAAGCCCATCCAGACATTGTTCTGGCTCATGTTGAAGCCGTTGGCGTACTTGGAAACATCCGCCGCATAGGCATAGGGGTTGCCCTCATTGTTGAGGAAGTACTTCTTTTGCAGCGCGCCGTCGTTTTTGGAGATCAGGTCGAGGTAGTAGGACGGATAGCCGCTGCTGCCCGCGCCGTATTTTTCATTGTACGCCTGCGCGAATTCGTCGTACTGCTCCATGGACAGGGACATCAGAACCGGATATTGCGGCACGGACAGGGTCACGCCGCACTCGTCAAAGACCGGCTTGCCGTTCTCGTCAAAGCCCGTCAGGAGGTCGTAGCAGTAGAGATACAGAAGCGTCCGGCGGAGGATGACCTGGTTTTTGTCGTTGGCCTCAAAGGTGGTGCTGAATTCCGTCGTGCGCGATTCGGTAAATTCCTCGCTGATGTTGGACGTGAGTGAGGTTTCCACCTCGGTTTTCAGAACGGGCGTTTCAAAGCTCGCCGAAACGCCGACACCGCAGGAAAATTCCTTGCCGGTGGAGGTGGACTGGGTATAGCTCTCGGAGTAGCTGTAGGAGGTGACGCTGTTGCCCGCGCCCAGCTCATAGAAGTAGGGTGCCGCCTGCAGGAAGGCCACGACATTCGGGTCGGTGTAGGCGCTGAGCGTGGTACGGTAGCGGAGAATGACGCTGTCGTTGCCGATGTCGATCGGACAGAGGAAATCGCCGGTAAACATGCTGTCCGTCATCGATTGATTGAAATAAAGATAACTGGAGTCGCCGCCCTTCTGGACCCATCTGCCGGAAGCATCCTTGTAGATGTCGATCTTCTTCATGAAGTATTTGTTATCCTCGTTGGTCTTGAAGCCAACGATCAGAGAGATGCCCTCCTTGCCGCCGTCGCTGCCGTAGAAATTGCCGACCGCAGCGCTGCGGATGAAGACCTCGTTGACGTCCGTGCCGTTGCAGCTGGTCACGAGGAAGTTGAAGGCAAAATTGCTGTCCTTCTGGTTGCTCTTCTGGTCCAGCGCATCGGAGCCGGAGGCACGCACCAGCTTTTTGCTGGAATCATTCCACTGGTAGAAATAGCCGTTGAGGAAGACGTAATCCCTCGTCCCCTTGCCGTCGAGGCTGACGCACTCCGTGGAGAACTGCTGCCAGTTGCTTTCGTCTGTGCGGATGCTGTCGCCCATGCTGATAGCGGAAACCTCTCCGTCATCGACCGACAGGACCCACTCTTTGCTGATTCGGGTCGGCGTCCACTCGCAGTTGAGAACCCAATAGCCTACCAGGCCTTTATCTGAGGGTTCGAGGTCATGGTATACCTGGTAAACGCCGGCGACCACGACCTCGTTGATGCCGTCGCCGTTGATATCGCCGATGGAGACGTCCGGCGTGACCATACATGTGCTGGTATCCGCCTCATACCGCTGCACGCTCAGCTCACCGATGTTTTTCGTGCCCTTCTGGCCCTTCGCCACAGCCACCATCGGGGTCGTCGCAGTTTTCGCTCCATCGTTGGCGTAATTGTCGGAGATTTTGTTTGCAGTGGAGACGACGACGAGATCGTCAATACCGTCGCCGTTGACGTCGCCGCTTTCCAGCGCGACGGAGAGCTTGTTGCACAGGGCATAGGACTTATAAAGCTCTTTCTCCATGTATTTCTTGTTGAACAGCTCGTGTCCCTTGCGGGAGACGGAGATGTATACCGGGTTGCTCCAGTTTTTGCCGTCGAAGCTGATCTCCTTGAGGGCGTTGCTGCCGTCGCCGCGGAAGGTCGTGCAGTAGACGACCAAAGAATCGCGGCCGTCGCCGTTATAGTCGCCGGCGGTGATGGCAAAGAAGTTGTTGGCGTCCACGGTCGTCAGCTCGCCGATCCAGCCGAACCAGTCCTTATCCAGCTCGTAGCTCTTGACCAGGGTGTTGGTGTCCGCGTTGATGATGTACAGATAAGCAGCGCCGTTTTTGTTGCCGCTGGCCGGATAAAAGCCGAGGATCGCCATATGATTCCGCTTGCCGCTTCCCGTGGGGTCAAAGGCGACGGCTTTCGTGAAACGCAGCCGTTTGAAGCCCTCCGAAAAGAGGCCGAGGGCGCTCTGTGCGCCGGAGTCGGCGTTTTCCGTATAGATTGCGGCGCCGAGCGGTCCGTTTGTAAACATATAAAGCTCGTTCTTTTCCACGAGGACAAGCGGCTCCTCGGTCTTTTCATAGGGCAGCAGCGCGTCCTCCGGAACTTCTGCGGTCTGCTGCTCCATCTGCGTCAGCAGATCGGTGCCGCTGACCTCGCCGCCCTCGTCCGGGTTTGGCTGATACGGCTTGATGATGATAGGCTCGTCAGGGTCTATAATCGGTTTGATTGTTTCAGCCAGTGCAAGCGTCGGCAGAAGGCCGGCGATCATGCAGAGCGTCAGGATAATGCTGAGAATTCTGGTTTTCATTGTATTCCCTCCGGCATTGTCAGTGTAAAATCATACTTCATTTCCAACTGTTCAAACAGTCTTTGCATTGCTTTCTCGGCGATTGCCGTCATGTTCAGCCCGTCAATGAAGGCAAGCACCCTCTGCTGCTCCTCCTCCGGAACCCGGTACACACGCAGGGCAGCGGAAAGGAAACGTTCGAGCTTGCGCTTCAACGAAAAATGAAGATCGCATTTTTTGGCCATATAATTGCGCATCAGGCCGGACGAGCCAATCTCCATCTCATAGAAATCGCTTTCGCTGTAGTCCGGAAAATAGGATCCGAAAATCTGCTTCAGCTCCGCCGTCGTGTGCAGGTAAATGTATTCGGCAGTATTCGGGAGGGAATACGCCTCCACATAGATATCGCGCAGATTTTCGTTCAGCTCCGTGAGCGTCAGTTGCAGGCACGTTTCCACCGCGTAGGTATAGAGAGGCGGCAGGCCGCTGGCGGCAATTCCCCGCGCCGTTTCAAACTGTCCGCCAAACATGGATTCCACAAGCTCCATCAAAATGGCATCTTTGGTTCGGAAAAAATTCTGGTAGCTTCCTCTTGCGACCCCGGATTCCTCGACGATCTGGCTGACTGAGGTCTGGTGATACCCCTGCTCCAAAAACAGCCGGACGCACACGGAGAGGATCCGTTTTCTGGTTTCAGCCGCTTCCTGTCTTTTTGCCATTCCTTCACCACCTGTACGTTTTCTAATATGTGTACTAATCATAATATACTTTTTAGAAAAAATCAAGTGATTGTAGAAAAAAATATGCGACCACAAAATATGTAGAGGCCACACAGTGGCCTCTCCGTTTACAGTCGTTTCGTATTTTCCGAAATTTCGCACAGCGCGTTGGCTGCCTCGGTTGTGAAGTCCGGCGCTTTTGCAAAGTCGCCCAGCGACACCATCCCGATGACCTTCCCGTTTTCCTCGACCGGAAGCCTGCGGATCTGTTCGCGCGCCATCAGCTCCGTCGCCGTGCTCGCCTGCTCCTGTGCGCCGACGGAGATCACCCGCCGCGTCATGATCTCGGACACCCGCGTCCGTTCCGGGTCCTCCTCGGCGGCAACGCAGCGCAGGACGATGTCCCGATCCGTCACCATCCCTTTCAGGCGTCCCTCCGACGTACACACCGGCAGCGCACCGACATTGTAGCGCGCCAGCAGCCGCGCGGCGACCGCGGCGCTCTCCTCCGGCGCAACGGTCACGACTCTTTGCGACATAACATCCTTTACCAGCATAGGTTTCCTCCCTGCGGCACAGCCGCCAAAAAATGCGCCCTCCGCCGACAAGGCCGGCGGAGGGCGTTTGTCATCCTTATTATGGGAGGACTTTTTCCGGTTTATACTTATTTATGGAAGCTGGCGTCGATCGCGGCCGCGGCCTTTTTGCCCGCGCCCATGGCCAGAATGACCGTCGCTGCGCCGGTGACGGCATCGCCGCCGGCATAGACACCCTCGCGGGTGGTCATATTCTCTTCATTGACGATCAGGCAGCCCTTCTTGTTCGTCTCCAAACCCGGCGTAGTGGAGCGGATCAGGGGGTTCGGAGAGGTGCCAAGCGCCATGATGACGGTATCGACGTCGAGCTTGAACTCGCTGCCCTCGATGGCAACGGGACGGCGGCGGCCGGAAGCGTCCGGTTCACCCAGTTCCATGCGGATGCATTCGATCGCACCAGCGCGGCCGTTGCCGTCATCAAGGATGCGGACGGGGTTGCAGAGGGTCTTGAGCTCAATACCCTCTTCCTTCGCATGATGCAGCTCTTCCAGACGGGCGGGCATTTCCGCCTCGCCGCGGCGATAGACGATGTAAACGTGCTCCGCACCGAGGCGCTTTGCGCAGCGGGCGGCGTCCATGGCAACATTGCCGCCACCGACGACCGCGACCGACTTGGACACGATCACAGGCGTGTCGCTTGCTTCGGTGTAAGCCTTCATCAGGTTGATGCGGGTCAGGTATTCGTTCGCGGACATGACGCCCTTGAGTTCCTCGCCCTCGATGTGCATGAACATCGGCAGACCGGCGCCGGAGCCGACAAAGACAGCCTTGAAGCCCATCTCGAACAGCTCATCCACGGAAAGGACCTTACCGATGACCATGTTGGTCATGACCTGAACGCCCATGGCCTCCAGCTTCTTGACTTCGTTTGCAACGATGGACTTCGGCAGACGGAATTCGGGGATGCCGTAAACCAGCACGCCGCCTGCGGTATGCAGGGCTTCAAAAATGGAAACCTCATATCCCTTCTTGGCCAGCTCGCTGGCGCAGGTCAGGCCGGAGGGGCCGGAGCCAACGACGGCGACCTTGATGCCGTTGGATTCCGGCTTTTCGGGCATTTTGTTGACGTTCTCGCGGTACCAGTCGGCGACGAAGCGCTCCAGGCGGCCGATCGCGACAGGCTCGCCCTTGACGCCGCGGACGCACTTGCTCTCGCACTGGGATTCCTGCGGGCAGACGCGGCCGGACAGCGCGGGCAACGCGTTGGTAGAGGTCACGATCTCATAAGCAGCGGCGAAGTCGCCCTCTGCGACCTTGGCAATAAATTCCGGGATGCGGATATTGACCGGGCAGCCTTCGACGCACAGCGGCTTCTTGCAGTGCAGGCAGCGCTTTGCTTCCTCGACGGCCATCTCGGCGGTATAGCCAAGGGAAACTTCCTTGAAGTTCTTATTTCTAACGTTCGGCTCCTGTTCGGGCATGGGAGTCTTTGTCATCGTCATATTCGGCATGGTATTCTCCCCCTTACTTGATCAGTTCTTTGCCGATTTTTTCAATGCGGCAGAGATGGTTCTTCTCATCCTCGGCCTCCTGATCGCGGTAGACGCCGTTGCGGTTCATCAGCTCGGCAAAGTCGACCTTGTGGCCGTCGAAGTCCGGGCCGTCGACGCAGGCAAACTTGACCTCGCCGCCGACGGTGACGCGGCAGCCGCCGCACATACCGGTGCCGTCGACCATGATCGGGTTCAGGGACACGGTGGTCTTGACGCCGAAGGGCTCGGTGGTCTTGGCCACAAACTTCATCATGGGGATAGGCCCGATGGCGAGCACTTCGTCATACTGCGTGCCGGCCTCCAGCAGCTGCTGGAGCTTGACGGTCACGAAGCCGTGCTCACCATAAGAGCCGTCGTCCGTCATCAGATAAAGATGATCGCTGCATGCGCGGAACTCGTCTTCAAGAATCACAATGTCCTTGTTGCGGAAGCCGACAATGACGTCGACTTCGCAGCCGGCTTCCTTGAAAGCCTGGGCAGACGGGAGAGCGATCGCACATCCGACGCCGCCGCCAACAACGCACACGCGCTTGAGGCCTTCAGTCTGCGTGGGCCGACCGAGCGGTCCGACAAAGTCATGGATGTAGTCGCCTTCGTTAAGTGCGCCAAGCATCTTGGTGGACAGGCCGACCTTCTGGAAGATGATGGTCACGGTTCCCTTTTCACGGTCATAGCCCGCGATGGTCAGAGGAACGCGCTCGCCGGATTCATCGACGCGGAAGATGATAAACTGCCCTGCTTTGGCCTTTCTTGCAACAAAGGGCGCCTCGATCTCCAGCAGCGTGACCGCGGCGTTCAGCTCCTTCTTGCGAACGATCTTGAACATACAGAATCATCCTTTCAAAAATGTTTCGCTATTTTTCCATCCTAAATAGTATAGCAATTTGTTCGCGCTATTTCAATAAATTTCGATAAAAAATACTTAAAAATCCTTGGAAATCGGAATATCGTTTTTGTGAATAACGCCCCAAGTAAATCCATGCGCCAGCTCCTTCGGGGCAACGGCGGAAGCCTCCGGGCGCAGTCCCGCGAGAAACGCCAGCCTGCCGGTCAGCTGCTCCGGCGTATAGCGGCGGCGCAGATGCTCCATGTCGAGATCACGCTCCCGCTTACTGAGTCTGCGGCCGTCCGGCGCGACGAGAAGCGGCACATGGTAATAGGCAGGCTGCACAAAGCCCAGCTCCCTGCCCAGCCAGATCTGGCGCGGTGTGGAAGGAAGCAGGTCGCAGCCGCGGACGACCTGTGTAATGCCGCCGAGCGCGTCGTCGCAGACGACGGCCAGCTGATAGGCGTACACGCCGTCCGAGCGCCGGAGAATAAAGTCCCCGCACGCCGTGGCAAGGTTCTGCGTCACCGCGCCGAATACACCGTCGCGGAAGGATATGGTCTCCTCCGGCACGCGAATGCGCCACGCCGGCTTTCTGGTCTGCGATGCAATCTGCGCAGGCGTCAGATTCCGGCAAGTCCCGGCATACAGGAGCGTGCCGTCCGAGGCGTGCGGCGCGGAAGCGGCGTGCAGCTCGTTTCTTGTGCAGAAGCAGGGATAGATCAGCCCGCGCTTGCGCAGACGCTCAAATTGCTCTGCATAGACGGGCGTCTGCGTGCTTTGCAGCGGCATTTCCCTGTCCCAGTCCAGTCCCAGCCACCGCAGGTCATCCCGGATCGCTTCGGCGTATTCCGCACGGCTGCGGTCGGGGTCAAGATCCTCAATTCGAAGGACAAACTCTCCCCCATCCGCGCGCGCGGAGAGCCACGCCAGAAGCGCAGTAAAGAGATTGCCCAGATGCATCCGCCCGGAAGGACTGGGTGCAAACCGTCCGACCGTCATCGTCAGTACGCGATGTACAGGTTGTCCATCGTGATCCCCTGTTCATAAGGGCAGAAGGACTCGTTGACCAGATCAAGCGTTTCCTGCGCGTCAATGAGGACGTATTCCCCGTCGCCGTTCAGACCGTGCGGGATGGTCGTCATCATCATATCGCCGGTGCCGCAGAGCACCACGGACTCCGCCATCCACAGAAGGTTCGCCGTCGACAGATCGGTCAGCGTATGGTCAAGCAGGAGGGAAAGCGCCTTCGGCAATTTCCAGAGGTTTTTCACGCTCACCCACTGGTGCAGCGCAGCGGAGAGGAAATCGCGCTGCACATTCACGCGCTCCAGATCCGCCATCGCATAGCCGGAGCGGAAACGCACGACGCTCATCGCCTGCTCGCCGTTCAGCTTCTGCTCACCGGCCTGAAGATTGATATAAAGATCCTGCGTCGGGTCGTTGTAATACATATCGCAGGGCACGTCAAAGCGCACACCGCCCATCAGGTCGACCAGCTCCACAAAAACATTCAGGTCGATCAGCATATAGCCGTCCGGTCGGAAGCCGATGCACTCGGAAACATATTCCATCAGCGCGTCCATCCCCTGCTCGCCGGAGCCATTGACACCATATGCGGCGTTGATCTTATGCGGCGTGTAGGTGGAATTGACCTTCGTGTCGCGGGGAATACTCATCAGGCTCAGCTTTCCGGCCTTGCGGTCGATGTTCAGCAGCATGATCGTATCTGTCCGGTCGCCGGAAGCGTCCGTGCCGGCAAGCAGAATGGTCGAATTACCGCGTTTGCGCGCAAGATCGCAGTTCGCATCCACCGGCTGCTTTGCGACCAGAAACAGGACCCCCGTCAGAAGTGCAATAATCAGCAGCACGACAAGCAGGAATTTTGCCAATCCCTTGCCGAAGCCGTGTTTCTTCTTTTTTGGCGTCTCCGGTTCTTCATAAGCTGCCGGCTGCGGCTCGGCCTTCCTGCGCGGCTTCTGCGGCGCACGGTATTCCGGCTCCTGCACGGCGTAATAACGCTGTGTCGCATCCTCCCGCGCGCGGCGCGGCTGCTGGGTCTCTCCTGCCCGGTCTCGCGGCGGCGCACGGTGGTAATCCGCATTGTACGCTCGGATCACCGGCTGCGGTTCCGGTTTTTTCACGGTTAAGTCCTCCTCGTCATCATTTTCGTAGAGCTTGTCCGCGAAGCCTTTTTCGTAAGGGTCTTCCTCTTCCGGCGTATCATTCAAAAGTTTTTTGATGTCTTCGATCAGTTTTTCATCAGCATCCATGCTTGGCACCTTCTTTTTCCCGAAATATCGGGCAGACTAACTTTTTTGACGGAATCAGGTTGCCGCGGGTTCCAAGGCCATCTGCTTGCGATAGGTGTGGCGGAAATAAATGATCTCCGCGATCGCCGTGATCGTCCACGAGAAAGCATACATCAGATAGAGCGACAGAAGCGTTCCGAAATATGCAAAGACCGTATAGACCCACAGCACGCGGAACACGCAGGAGCCTGCAATCACAATAATGGTCGGCACGACGCATTTGCCAAGTCCGCGTGACGCTGCGATCGTGCAGTCCATGAAGGCCGAAACACCGTAGGAAAGGCCCATGACCCTCAGGCGGATCATACCCTCCTGCGCGACGGCGGGGTCGTCGGTAAACAGTGCCAAAAAGCCGCTGCCAAAAAAAACGAGCAGCAAACCGAGCACGGTACCGAACGCACAGGAATAGCTCACGCTGATAAAATAGCTCTTTTTGACGCGGTCACGGTGCCCGGCGCCGAAGTTCTGGCCAATAAAGCTGGCGCAGGCGGTGTGGAACGCAGCCATGACGTCATAAACAAGAGAATCCGCGTTGGAAGCAGCGGAGTTGCCCTCGACCACGACCGTAGGAAAGCTGTTGACCGCCGACTGAATAAAAAGATTGGCAACCGCGAAAATCGCGTTCTGAAAGCCGGCGGAAAGTCCGAGATTCAAAAGCATTTTCGCTTTCTCTGCGTGAAGGCGGAGCTTTCTGAGCCGCAGAGCGTAATCCTCCCGGCTGCGAAACAGCGCGATCAGGATCAGGGCGGCGGAGAGGTACTGCGAGAGGATACTCGCCAGCGCCACGCCGTCCTCGCTCATCCTGCACACAATAACGAAAAAGAGATTCAGGCACACATTCAGGATGCCCGCGATCAGCAGATATACCAGCGGGCGGCGCGTATCGCCTGCCGCGCTCAGTACGCCGTTACCGAAATTGTACAGCGCCATCGCCGGCATACCAAGGAAATATATATGTAAGTACAGCGCAGCGCCGTCGATCAGCTCTGCTTTTGTATGCAGAAGCGTGAGCATCGGGCGGGCGAAGATCAGGCCCAGGCCGAGCAGCACTGCACCAACCAGAAGGCAGAGGATCGCCGCCGTATGCACGGTATGCTCCGTTTCCTCCCGGCTGTCCGCACCAAGATAGCGCGCGACGAGTGCGTTCACGCCACTGCCCATGCCGATCAGAAATCCGGTGAAAAGGGACACAAGAATGGTCGTCGAGCCGACCGCACCGAGCGCGCGTGCGCCGGAGAATCTTCCGACGACGGCAACGTCGGACATATTAAACAGGACCTGTAAGACATTGGAAATCATCAGCGGCAGACTGAACCGCAGGATCTGCTTTCCAAGCGGACCGTGCGCCAATGAACCCTCTGCTCTTGCCTGCATGACTTCTGTGCCTCCGTTTCTCTGTTTATACTGTTTTTGCACAACCGCCTCAGTATAGCACAGCCGCAGCACATAGGCAAGACCTTCCTGCAAAAAAGTTGTAAGATTCATTTTTTCAGGATTTCTCTTGAAAAATGCGAAAAAATTGTCACTGATAATCAAACGTCCGACGGAAATACTACGACCGAGGAATCAAATTACTCCATTTGATCACTCAAAAAGAATAAGGAGATGAGCAAAATGAAAAACAGCAACCAGATCAACGTTCCCGAAGCTCGCGAAGCGATGGACAAGTTCAAGATGGAAGCCGCGAACGAAGTCGGCGTCAACCTGAAGCAGGGCTACAACGGCGACCTGACCTCCCGTGAGGCCGGCTCCGTCGGCGGTCAGATGGTCAAGAAGATGATCGAGGCCTACGAGCGCAACATGAAGTAATTCCCCGCAAGCACTACAGGCGCCGGATACGGATAAACCGTACCCGGCGCCTTCTGCCGGTCATCTGTGCTTTAGAGCTGAGAAACTGCAATCGCATTCCCCTGCTGCGCGCCGTACATCCATCAAAAAATAAGCCGCCGGATACGTTTCGTATCCGGCGGCTTCCATGCCGAGGCACCGATTCTTTTAGATAGGGTACACGGAACGCTCCCGCAAGCAAAGCAGCACTTCTCCCGCAGGGTTGACTTTCGTCAGGGGTAAGGCCGCCCAATCTCCGTGTACCCAAGGGTGGCTACGCAAGGCACGACATACCTTGTGAGTATATTATACAGCAAAAACCTTGTTTTGTCAAATATGAACAAGAAAATTTTTTTGCGGCATCGAATTAAAAGCAGAAAGCACAATGTAAAATAGAATTACAGTTAGCCTCATAACATGATGCGTGCCATACCGGACAGACGCTCCAGTGCTTCAAAGAGCGTTTCATCCTTTTTCGCAAAGTGCAGACGGACGATGCCGCGGACATTCTCGCGGAAGAAGGACGAGCCCGGAACGCAGGCCACGCCAACCTTGCGCGCCATTTCCTCGCAGAATTCCACGTCATTCTGCCCCTTCTTCATGAAGCGGCTCAGATCGGCCAGCACAAAATAGGCGCCCTGCGGATCGGTGTACGGAATATCAATCCGGTCAAGCCCGGAGGTAAAAATGTCCTTCATATGGGCATAGTGCGCGCCAAATTCTTCATAATAGCTGTCCGGCATCTCCAGTCCGACAACTGCCGCCTCCATCAGGGGCGAAGCTGCGCCAACGGCGTTGAAGTCATGGTACTGCTTGATCTTGTCCATAATGCGCTTCGGCGCAAGGGCATAGCCCAGACGCCAGCCGGTGATGGAATAGGTCTTGGACAGAGAGCTGCACGTGATCGTCCGCTCCCACATTCCCGGCAGCGTGCACATGGAAATGTGCTTATGCGGCGCATAGATGATGTGCTCGTAGACCTCATCCGTGATGACATAGGTATCATATTTTACGGCCAGCGCCGCGATCTGCGTCAGCTCCTCCAGCGTAAAGACCTTGCCGCTGGGGTTGGACGGATTACAGATCAGAATTGCTTTGGCACCCTTGCGCAGCTCGTCCTCCAGAACATTCGTATCAAAGTTGAAGTCCGGTGGTGTCAGCGGGACAAAGACCGGCTCACAGCCGACGAGCAAAATCTGCGCGCGGTAGTTTTCAAAATACGGAGAAAACAGGATCACACGGTCGCCGGGATTGGTGATCGCAAAGAGCGTGTCGACCATTGCCTCCGTCGAACCGATGGTAACGACCATCTCGGTTTCTGTATCCGGGGCAATGCCCATGAAATGCTCGCACTTTTTCGACAGCGCACGGCGGAAATTCGGCGCGCCCATCGTGATCGGATATTGATGCGGTCCCGTATGGCTGACCTCTGCCAGACGGTCGGTCAATGCCTTGGGCGGATCAAAATCCGGAAAGCCCTGCGCCAGATTGATCGCGCCGCAGTCCAGCGAAATGCGCGTCATGCGCCGGATGACGGAATCAGTAAACTGCTCCGCCGTTCTGTTCAATTCCTGCATAATTACTCCTCCATTCTCCGGCCGGGCGCTTCAAAGGTTCGGCGCTGCCCTGCGATTTCAAATACTTTACCACTTTTAATCGGTAAAGTCAAGAAGCGCTGTCGGAAAAAACAAGCTCTCCTGTCTGCGACAGGATGCGCATGGAATCGGTCGCAGAAATCTGCGCGACACAGAAGGTGTCGCCCTCCGTCGCTTCCAGCTCCGGCGCACAGAGCTGATTTCTGGAAATATATTCCGTCGGCACCTGTTCGCCGTTTTTCAGGATCACACTGAAGGGGGTAAAGTTCTCCCCGGTGACGGCCAATGTCTGTGTTTCCGCAGCGTAATCCAGTCTTGAAACGGTGATATCCTCCACGCCGAGATGCATCTGCGTGGGCGTTGGCGCTTCCGCGCCGCCGACGCAGTAGCGGCTGCCATACAGCAGATCATATTCCAGCAGCGTCAGGTCAGCCTGATACTGCTCGTCCGACTCCCCGCCGTCCATGAACTTCTGATGATAATTAAAGATCGTCCCCTCGTGGATGCCAAGGCGCTCAAACAGCAGTGCAGAGATCTGATACGCCTGAATATCCTGATCCTGCTTTTTCAGGCCGAAGTTCGACCAGATCACATATTCCGTGGTCTGGACCGTGCCGCGGGAGAGCTCGTCCTGCGTGATTTGCAGGCTGGGCAGATGGTCGCCGTAGAATACCACGACCGTCGGTTCGTTGTAATGATTCAGTGCCGTGGTCAGCTTTTTGAGGAAAGCATCAGTCTGATGGAGCTGGCCGAGATAATACTCAAATCCACAGCGCCGTGCCTCATCTTCCATCCCGCTGACTGCGATCGTTTCCGCACCTTCCAGCGGCTCGGTGGGATATTTGCCGTGCGGCTGAACGGAAACGGTAAAGACAAGGTCGCGGCTCTCCGTCGAGCGCAGCGCTTTCAGAATCTCGCCGGTCAGCACGCTGTCCTTCGCCCACTCCAGCGGGTTATATTCCACGTCGTGCATATATTCCTCGGACGTAAAGGAGTCAAAGCCAAAGTTGGCGTACACGCGGTCGCGGCTGTAGAACGTTGCGTTATTGTTGTGGATCGCGTGCGTGCTGTAGCCAAGATTTTTCAGGGCGTAGGCAATGGAATCGCAGCTTCTGTGCTTCACGACCGTTTTATAAGGATACTCGCCCACTCCGAAGTGGTCCAGATTCATACCGGAGATCACTTCAAACTCCGTATTGGCGGTACCCGCACCGATGGACGGCACATAGAACAAGCCCGTGGAATACTTCTCCTTCAGCGCCTCAAAATTCGGCACCGGATTCTCTGCATAGCTCAGATCTTTCAGGAGATTCGGATCGAAGAAGGACTCCAACTGGACAAATATAATATTCGGACCGTTTTTCCGGCTTGCCGGGATCTCCCCTTCCGCCTTCAGAATGGAGTTGATCTCATCCTCCGAATAGTCCGCCGGTTCGCTGATGCCCTGCGTGATGGCGCTGGCCGAGAAGCAGTAGGCAAAGCCGTTGTCATGGTAGGCATCCGGCAGATTGGGAAACTGAGAAGCGATGGTACCGCTTTTGAGCAGCGCCAGCGTCGCTGCGATCAGCACGCCGCCGAAGAGAATGATCTGTGCCGCGCCGAAATAGTAATCCGTTTTGTACTTTTTCGCCCGCAGCCACAGCAGCATGATCGCGCCGATCACGCCGGAAATTGCCAGCATCAGTCCAATGATGGCGATGGGAGAAAGATAGATCTCAATAATATCCCGCACGGAGGAAAGCAGTGCAATATCCGGCGCCGTCAGGGGCGTCGCGCGGTAACCCAGCAGAATGCAGTTTGTCAGGCCGAGGCCCAGCCAGATGGCGGACACCAGAAGGAAAAAGAAACCGCGCTTGCGGAAGATCAGAGAAAGGGAAAGCGTAAAGAGAATGATCAGCGAATCATAGAAAAACTGCCACGGCCGCGTGGTCAGGTAAGTAAAGCCTGCAGAGAAAGAGCGGCGCGAAAGCATTTCCAGTCCGAGATTGATCAGAAAGGATGCCGCAATATAAATTAGCACCCGAATAATATTGTTTACATTCCACTCCTGCCGTACCCGGGCAAGAGAGAACTTCGACTTGTTATGCACCATTCATCACCTCGCATCGGAATCCTAGTATACCATGGAATTTTAAAAATGCAACCCCTCATTCTGCCGATTTCCGCCGCATTTTTCCGTCGGGACTTGCGGATTTTGACAAAGAGTGGTATAATACTTAGCAAAATGATTACGCCTCTTCTATCTGACGTAAAATAAGAAAGGAAGTTCATAGAAAATGACAATCATTGATATTTATTCCGGTTTTCTCGGCGCCGGCAAGACCACGCTGATCAAGAAAATGATCCGCGAAGCCTATACCGGGCAGAAGATCGTCCTGATCGAAAACGAGTTCGGCGAGATCGGCATCGACGGCGGCTTCATGCAGGAGGCAGGAATTCAGGTCAATGAGATGAATTCCGGCTGCATCTGCTGTTCCCTCGTGGGCGACTTCGGCCGCGCGCTGACGCAGGTCATCACGGAGTATCATCCCGACCGCATCCTCATTGAGCCGTCCGGCGTCGGCAAGCTCAGTGACGTGATCGGTGCAGTGGAACGTGTTGCGACACCCGATGTCGTTCTCGGCAGTTTTGTCACTGTCGCGGACGCGACGAAGTGCAAGGTCTATCTGAAAAACTTCGGCGAGTTCTACACCAACCAGGTGGAAACCGCTTCCTGCATCGTGCTCAGCCGCACCAGCTCCATCAGCGAAGAAAAGCTGGCTGCCGCCGTCGCCCTGCTGCGTGAGCATAACAAGAACGCGATCATCATCACCACGCCGTGGGATCAGCTCACCGGCAAGCAGATTCTGGAAGCCATGCAGCAGCAGAATTCTCTGACGCAGGAGCTGGCGGAAATGATCCAGAAGGCCCGCCGTGACGAAGATGACGACGAGGATGACGAATGCTGCCATCACCACCATCATCACGATGACGACGAGGAGGATGAACACGAGCATCATCACCACCATCATGACGACGATGATGACGATGAAGCCGGCCAGTGCTGCTGCCACCATCACCATCACGACGATGAGGATGAGCATCATCACGAGTGCTGCCACCACGACCATGACGACGAGGAGCACGAGCACCACCATCATCACGGCCACGACGCCGACGAAATTTTCCAGAGCTGGGGCGTTGAAACGCCGAAGAAGTTCACCGCCGACGAGCTGCACACCATTCTTTCCGCGCTGGATGACGAAGAAAAATATGGCATCGTTCTGCGCGCCAAGGGCATCGTCGAGGATGTTTCCGGAGCATGGCTGCACTTCGATCATGTTCCCGGCGAGATCAATGTCCGCAACGGCACTGCCGCAGTCACCGGCCGCCTGTGCGTGATCGGCTCCAAGCTCAACGAAAAGGCGCTGGCCGAGCTGTTCGGCGTATAAGTCAGGAGGCGTTCTTATGCCCATTCCCGTCTATGCCTTTACCGGTTTTCTGGACGCCGGAAAAACAAAATTCATTCAGGAAACGCTCTGTGACGAGCGCTTCAACGCCGGCGAACGCACGCTGCTTCTGATCTGCGAAGAAGGCGAGGAGGAATACGACATCTCCGCCTATCCCTATAAGCACGTCTATCCGGAGGTCATTGAGGATCAGGACACCGTCACGACCGCCGAGCTTGCAGCGCTTCTGAAAAAGCACAACGCCGAGCGTGTCGTCGTCGAGCTCAACGGCATGAAGCAGGTCGGTCCCTTCTATAACAACATGCCGCAGGACTGGCAGATTGCGCAGGAGGTCATGTTTGCCGACGGCAGCACGATCATGGCCTATAACGCCAATATGCGTTCGCTGGTCGTCGACAAGCTCACTGGCTGCGAAATGGTCGTGTTCAACCGTCTGCAAAAGGGGCAGGACATCATGCCCCTGCACAAGCTGGCCCGCGCCCTGAACCGCCGCGTCGGAATTCTCTACGAATACACTGACGGCACCTCGCAGTACGACGAAATTCAGGATCCCCTGCCCTTTAATCTCAACGCGCCCGTGGTCGAGATCAAGGACGACGACTATGCGCTCTTTTACCGCGACATCACCGAGGAGCCGAAGAAGTACAACGGCAAGACCGTCCGCTTCAAGGCGCAGGTTGCACGGCTGAAGAAGGAACGCGAGGGCTACTTCGCTCCCGGCCGCTTCGTCATGACCTGCTGCGTCGAGGACATCGCCTTCATGGGTCTGCCCTGCAAGTACGACAAGGCAAATGACCTTCACTCCCGCGATTGGGTCCTGCTCACGGCGACGGTATCCGCGCGCTATCATTCGCTCTACCGGGGCATCGGCCCTGTCCTGACGGCGGTCGAAGTCACACCTGCTCAGCCGGCAGACAACGAAGTCGCAACATTCTAGGAATTACGAAAAGCCTCGCCGCCCGGATGGGCAGCGAGGCTTTTTTATTATTCATCTTCTGCAAAGGGCTTCCCTTTCAGAACAACCTCGCGGATGAAACGGAAGGTCTCCTTCTCCCCCTTGTCGCGCAGCATGGTCAGGATGTACGTCAGCTCCCGCTTCGTTTTCGGGTGCATCATCATGGACTCCCGCGCTTCCAGCGCGTGCTCAAAATACTCCAGCGCGTCGCCGTCGCGATAGCTTTTCCCGTGGTAGACCTTACAGGCCGCGATGCGATCCATCACCATTTCCACGAAAAACACCCGCGGCATGGCCACCGGCGCATAGCGCTTGGTGACAAGGTCGAGATCGGTCCAGTATTCAAAATGGTGCCGGTTGCGGCCCTTGTGGTGCATCCACGCCACGGAGTAGCCGTTCTCCTCACGTTCCTCCGTGTTCGGGCTGCGCGTCCCCTGGTAGTATTTTGCCCCGGCACGGAACTCCGTCCACGAATACTTGGATAAATCGTGCGTCAGGCCGCGCCAGTACAGACCGACGCGAAAGCAGTGCCTGCACACGATCATGCGGTGCCGGGTGATCGTCTTGAAATGCTTCCAGGGGTGCATATTGTTTTTCCTCCGTTTTTGCTCAGACCGTCCGGGCACTCGTCCCGAATTTCTTTTATTATACTGTTTTTCCGTCGAAAAAACAATACCGTCATCCGGTTTCCGTCAGTGCGCGCTCCAGCTTCTGGAGCGCCTTTTTTTCGATGCGGCTGACATAGCTGCGGCTGATACCGCACTGCGCGGCGATCTCCCGCTGGGTCAGCGGCCGCCGGTTGGACAGGCCATAGCGCAGAACGATGATCATCCGCTCGCGTTCCGTCAGGCGCGTATCCACCATCCGGTACAGGCGCGCGTAGATCTCCTTGTCGGACATCTGCTCAAAGAGATCCTCGTCCGAGCAGATCACGTCCATCAGGGAAAGCGCATTGCCGTCCTTCCCCGTTTCTATCATCTCAGAGAGCGATACGTCCGATGCGCTCTTCCGCTGCCCACGGAAATACATGAGGATCTCATTCGCTATCCTCTCCTGACGGACACATAAGTTGCTCGACAGGGGGCAAATCCACCTCTCCATCCTCCGCAAACAGGTACACATAGGCATTTTTGCCGTCCCAGACCACCTTTTTGACGATGGTGCGCAGCAGGCGGCGTTTTTCCTCCAGCGTGGCAGAATCCACCGCGCTGGCGAAGGATTCGATCATCTCCTGATGGAAGGCGAACTCCTGATGGAGCATCCGGCTCTGCTCGGTGAGGGCTTCCAACTCGGAAAGTCTTGCCTGCTGAGTCTCGCTCTCCCGATGCAGTTCGTCGATCTGCTCCATGACGTACTTGGCAGAGGTATCGCTGGCAACGGACAGGGACTCCACCAGCCGCTTGATGCGGTCCTCGGTTTCAGCGTGCTTCTCTTTCAGCAGCGCCAGCTCCGCGTCGTAGCCCTCCTTGCTGCCGCTGATGACCTTCTTGGTCTGCGTTAGCAGTCTGGCAAGGGTCTCCTTGTCGGCGGATAGCTTGCGGATCTCCTCGATGATCTTGGCGTCCAGCGTGTTGCCGTTGCAGTTCTTCATGGCGCAGACCGTGCCGTGGCTGCGCTCCTTGGTGGAGCACATGTAGGTGTAGATCAGCTCGCCCTCCGCATTCTTGCGGTTGGTCAGCTTCGGGCGCATATAGTCACCGCATTCGCCGCAGCGCAGCAGCCCGGACAGCAGCGCCACGTTGCTGCGGGGTCTGCGGTAGCTCTTGGATTTGTTGACATCCAGCATGGCCTGCACCCGTACCCAATCGCTGCCCGCGATGATGCCCGGATGCTTGCCCACCGCCACGATCCACTCCTCCATGGGGCGGATCTGATTCGCCTTGCCGGGGCGCTGGAGGGTGCGGTTGTACGCCATGACACCGTGCTCGCCGTCGAACTCCGAGCGCTCGGCGAACAGGTCTGCGTTGTTCTCCTTGAGGTACCGGTACGCCGTCTCGTCGGCGATCATATAGACTGGATTGGTCAGAATGCCCCGGATGGCAAAGCGTGTGAACTGCTTTCCGCGCTTCGTGACGCAGCGGTGCTCCAACAGGTACTTGTCGGTCTTGCTGAGAGAGCCGGTTTCCATGAATATGGAGAAAATTGTTTTGACCAGCTGGATTTCCTCCGGGATGGGCTTCAACTTGTAGGCCTTGCGCTCCTTGCCGTCCACCGTTATCTTGGATTCACTCTCTGAAGCGTAGCCGGTGGGCGTGGTGCCGCCCAGCCAGCGTCCGGTCTTGGACAGCTCGTGCATATTGTCCCGGATACGCTCGGCGATGGTCTCCCGCTCCAGCTGGGAGAACACGGACGCAATGTACATCATGGCGCGGCCCATAGGGGAGGACGTGTCGAACTGCTCGCGGATGGAGATGAAGTCGATGTGCCGGTCGCCCAAGTCCTCGATGAGCTTGGCAAAGTCGCCGATGTTGCGGCTAATGCGGTCAAGGCGGTAGACCACGATGGCGGCAAATTCAATCTTCTGCGAGTCCTTCATCATCTTCTTGAACTGCGGGCGCTCCAGATTGCCGCCGGAAAAGCCCTCATCCTCGTAGACCAGCGCATTCTCCGCTGCGTCGTCACCAAAGTGCATGGCGATGTACTGGCGGCACAGCTCGATCTGATTTTCGATACTCTCGCCCTTGCCGGTGAATTTGGACTTGCGGGAGTAGATAACATATTGCTTCGACTTGTCTTTCGTCTTCATAGCGGCACCTCGCACATATCGTTAGGTTGATAAGCACATTATAACGGATTGGATTCCATTTGAAAAGGTACCCAAGGGAAGAATCTGAAAAAAAATTGGATTTGAGAGCATCGCTCATACGAGCCGAGAAAATGATTGATGAAATGAGCGATGCGTGCTATAATATGGACAATCAAACTACGCTGTGAGGTACTCATGAAAAACAAACAGCCTCCGTTTCAAATCACAAACAAAATGATCGCTGACGTTGCAGAAATCTCCGAACTGACCGGCAGACTTTCCGCTCGCGATCATCTTTCCAGCAATCCCAATCTGCGCCGCACCAATCGGATCCGCACCATCCATGGTTCACTCGCCATTGAGCAGAACACGCTGAGCTTGGAACAGGTCACCGCTGTTCTGAACGGCAAGCACGTTCTGGCTCCGCCCAAGGACATTGCCGAGGTCAAAAATGCCTATGAGATTTACGAGCGGCTGGACGAGCTTGACCCCTACTCCGTGGACGACCTGCTGACCGCTCACGGTATCATGACTCGCGGGCTTGTGGAGGAATCCGGCATGTTCCGCACGCGGCCTGTTGGCGTTGTAGATCAGGAGGGACATGTTCTGCATTTTGGCACACTGCCCCAGTATGTGCCTGATCTGGTCATGGAGCTGCTATATTGGGCAAAGTCCAGCGACTTGCATATGCTGATCCGAAGTTGCGTGTTCCATTATGAACTGGAGCTGATCCACCCCTTTGCAGACGGCAATGGCCGTGTTGGACGGCTCTGGCATACATTGCTGCTCTCCAAATGGAATTCTGTGTTTGCATGGCTGCCGATCGAGTCCATCATCCACGACCATCAGCAGGAATACTACGATGCCATCAATGCCAGCAACGATGCAGGCAAGTCCACCGCGTTCATCGAATTCATGCTCTCCGTCATCAAAGCATCGCTCATGGATGCCATCCATACGAGTGATGCAATGAGTGCTGGAAAGGCGGACAAGAAAGCTCTGCGCTGGCAGAAAATTGAGCAGTTCTTGCAGACGCATGAGTATATCATGAACGCCGACGTGCGGGAACTGTGCGGGGTGTCGGCAGCGACGGCAAATCGGATATTGGCAGGGCTAGTAGATGACAACAAATTGAATAAAGGCCAGGAGAAGGGGCATTGGGCATATTACCTATTGAACTGAGAAAGAACCTTATTGTGTGAAAGAAAGCTATTATACCCCTTCACGCCATCAAAAAAGGTTGCGAAGGAGTATAACGCTTCTGCATCGTCAACGGAACATTTTTGCCAATTCGGTAGAGCATCGCATCCGAAACGGTCATGTTCACATCCCACGCAACACCGTATCCGCCCGTCTGCATCTGCACATGCTGAAAATAGTCCGTCTTCTTGAGAAGGATCTGAAACGCCTTCGTCTTTTCAAAGTGCTTCTGCAAATCGCACTTCTTCACCGCGCCATCCCGGAAAAATACCAGCAAGCAATGATTTTCCAGCGGTAGCACATCTTCAATTCTCTTGGAGAAGCGCTTCGTAATTTCTTCCGGAAGCTCCTTCTCATCAATGGGAACGAGGTAGTAATCGTCCTGCGCGCATCGCCCCATTGCCAGCATCAATAGCTCGTACTCATCGTATTCCTTCAGATGATTGTCGCGCAAAATCTCGCCAATGTTCTGGCGGTCGGTCGGAACGATCCGCTGCTCCACCCAGATTTTGCTCCAATAGGAATTGACTGTGGTTTCTCCGCGCTTCACAAAGGAGTCCAGCAGCAGCGGTGTCTCCCATGCGTCTGCGTTCTCCGGCAGCTCAATGTAGAATCGCTTTTCCTGCTCGTAGTACAGGAGGTACGCCAGATCCTTCTGCTCCTGCGATGATTCATCTCGAATGGCAAAAATCTTCATACGTGCACCACCTTTTCCAAATCATTTCCCATATCTTGTTCTGGAGCGTCTGAGAGATCACACCGTCCAGTCCTTCCAGCAGAACCGGCCTGTCGCTCTCGTGCAGCGGCGTCAACTCCGGCACTTTATCCTTCGGAATAATGCGCAGGTTATCCCATGTGGACTTCGAGCCAATATAGTTGTTACAAGGTTTGTCAGCAATCACATCAAATTTTGCCGCCGCAACATCATCGGGACAACTGCAAAGCAGCGAAAGTCCGTGGTCAAACAGGGGCGCCAGACGAATCGTCTTCTTTCGGCTGTTGCGCAGCACCTCAATATTGGCACCGTGGCGATCCCGGTTCAGGATCAGATAGTCTACGATCAGCATCTGATAAACATAGTCTTCCCATCCCATACGGATGCAGAAATCCAAAGCGGACTCATCCGGCAACGCTTCCAGCTCCTTATAGGCATCCAAAGCGGTCTTAGACTCGCTCTTTTCCTTGAAATCCTCCGAGGCGCAGAGATAAACCTCGTGGGTTCTGCCATCCACCGAAACATCCGCATGGATCAGTTGATAGGACAGATGAGGAATCCCCAATATCGTCAGCAGCCGGTCAACGATCAGCTCGTTCACGCATTCATGCCCAATGATACCGCGTGCTTTATCAAAGTTTGAAAGCTTATAGTAAGTCTTTGTTCCGCCGAGTTCGGAGTACGCTTTCAGAAAAGAACCGCCAATCCCCAAAGAATTGCGGTTGGTAGACCATGACAAATAGGTCAGATCCTGCTTTTCTTTCATCAGCTGCATGTATACCTCACCTCAAAATCATTATATCCTTTTACTTGTCATACGTCAAGTCGATTGTGACGCAAGGATCAGAGACAAATAGCGTTCTGCCCTTCAATATGTAAACTGTATCGAAGGGGCAGAACGCTATTCTTTTACATTTCTTCCAGAACTGCTGAGATTCGTTTAAGCAGCAGTTGATACCGCTTCGCTGTATCCGGATTCTTTCCGCAATACTTTCTGTCCATCTCCTCGTTTGGTTCGTACTCTACAGGAATATTGTAGAGGTCAAATTGCTCGATGGTAAGGTCAATATAGTGTCCGTTGATCTTATTGAAGTAATGTGTCCCTCCGCCGTCAACACGAATGCGGTGGATCGATCCGCCGAACATATCATAAACCAGCATAGCCGTAATGGCGCACTGCCCATAAGAAGGATCTGTATTGACCCATTCAGCCTGACAGGAAGGATATGCCGTTTCCTTGCACCATGCTTTTCTCAAAATCTGATATAAGTCGCCTAGTGTTACTATTGCTGGATGGCCAATCTTTTTTCGCTTTGTGTCGCTGTATTCTTCTCCGTAAAACTTTCGCATTTATTCATCCTCCTTTGTTCATATGTCTCAGATATTCTTCCACGTTCTGATACGAAATGCCATCTACCATTTGGCTTTCCCCGCGGTAGAGGACGAACTTTCTGCTGATCGGGCCATAGCGATGCTCCGTCTGGGCGCACTTTTCCGCGTCGATCAGATGGCAATACTGCTGCGGCGCAGCTTCCACGCTGTGCTTGATCTCGAAAATCCGGCAGGAGCCCGCCTCCGGATCAAACACCACCATATCAAATTCGCCCACAGGGAATTGCAGCACAAACACCTGCTTTTTCGGGTTTGCCAGCTTGGTTTCCAGCAGGACGATATCCTCCAGCATCCGCCTTTTGATCTCGGTCAGGATGCGTTGCTGCACGGCGGTGCGCTCTGCCAGAGACAGCGCGCTGAATGTCTCGTCCAGCAGCAGACTGCGGATCAGTGCGTCCGCCTGTGCATAGCGCAGACCCGGCTGCGCAATCACCGTGCGGCTGGACTTCGTGCTGACATCCGGAAGGTGCAGCACGTCGATCTCCTGCGTCAGGTCCAGCAAATCCAGATATTCCTTGATCTCCGCCGTGTGAACATCGTCCAGCGCTACGGTCTGCTCTGCCCTGTTGCGGATCTCCAGCAGC